>NZ_JAGPXV010000409.1:0-5413 GCF_018070405.1 Micromonospora sp. D75 | reverse complement strand
CTCGGCGTCCGTCCGTTCCGGGTCGGCGTCGGTGCCGTCCGCGTCGGCGCCGTCGGTGGCGGCGGGGTCGGTGTCCGTGCGGTCGGCCTGCTCCGCGTCGCCGTCGGTGGCACCGTCGGGGGTCTCCGGCCGGTCGTCGTCGGCCGCCGGCTCCACCGGGGGCAGCACGCCGGTCTTCCGGTACGCGTCGAACTGTTCCTCGCTCACCACCCGGTAGCCCTCGGGCGGGGCCGGCCGCGCGGCGGCCTCCCGGGCGGAGAGGTCGACCTGGGAGACGTCCCCGGACGGGGTGGGCGCGGCGGCCGGCTCGCCCACCGGCACCAGGTATTCGCGCGGGCCGCGGACCCGGATGAAGTAGGCGAGCGCGCCGAGGAAGACCAGCACGGCGGTCCAGACGTTGAGGCGTACGCCGAGGATCAGGTTCGCCTCGTCGGTGCGCATCAGCTCGATCCAGAACCGGCCCGCCGTGTAGCCCATCACGTAGAGCGCGAACGCCCGGCCGCGCCCGAGCCGCAGCTTGCGGTCGAGGTAGAGCACCAGCGCGGCGACGCCGACGTTCCAGAGCGCCTCGTAGAGGAACGTCGGGTGGTAGAGCCCCGGCTGGAGCACCGGCTTGCCGGCGTCGTCGCGCAGCGCGTGGCCCGGGTTGTCCGGGTCCATCACGTGCACCTCGAGGCCCCAGGGCAGCGTGGTGCGCCCGCCGTACAGCTCGTTGTTGAACCAGTTGCCCAGCCGGCCGACGGCCTGCGCCAGCGGCAGGCCCGGCGCCAGCGCGTCGGCGATCACGGTGAACGGGATGCCGAGCTGCCGCGCGGCGAGCCACGCGCCGACCGCGCCACCGGCCACCGCGCCCCAGATGCCGAGCCCGCCCTCCCAGATGTAGAGCGCCTTGATCGGCTCGCCGCCGGCGCCGAAGTATTTCTCCGGCGACGTGATCACGTGGTAGATCCGCGCGCCGATGATGCCCGCCGGCACCGCCCAGACGGCGATGTCGAGCACCGCGCCCGGCGCCACACCGCGGCGGCGCAGCCGGTACTCGGTGACCACGCAGGCCACCACGATGCCGAGGATGATGCAGAGCGCGTACGCCCGGATCGGAACCGGACCGAGCTGCCAGACGGCGGTGCTGGGGCTGGGCATGGCCGCCAGTGGGGTCATCGGGGCGAGGGTCACGGGTGCACACGGTACCGGTGCGGACTGTGTGCGCGGCACCCCGGGCCGCCTGCCGCGCGGGTCGGATGACTTCTGGTTTGCACGGTCGTAGGCTGTTTGTCCATGAGCCCGCTCACCTGGGCGGCCGCCGCTGTCGTCACCGACGCATCCGGGCGGCTGCTGCTCTGCGGCCGGTCCGAGGGGGCCCGGCGCTGGGGCCTGCCGGGCGGGCGGCTGCGCCACGACGAGAGCCCGGTGGATGCCGTCGTCCGGGCGGTCCGCACGGAGACCGGCTGGGCGGTGGCGCCGGCCGACCTGGTCGGCCTCTACCGGGTCACCGGTCCACCGGTGCCCGCCCCATCGGCCGGGCGGTGCGGCGCGCGCCCAGACGTGCTGGTGCACGTGTTCCGCGCCGGACCGGCCGACGCCGGACCGGCGGGCGAACCGGCGACCGGGTGCCTGCCTCGGTGGTGGCCGCCGCAAGAGCTGCCCGACGTGCTGACCCCCACGACGCGCGCGGCGATCGCGGACGCGCTCGCCGGCCGCGCCGGCGTGCTGCGGCACACGACCGCCGCCGACGCGCTCACGCCACCCGGCGACGGACAGCCCGGCGACGGGCAGCCCGCCCCGCCCGGCCAGCGCGCCTCCGAGCAGGTCGACAGCAGTAGCCGCTGACCGCCCGCCCGCTCGCTCGCTTGATCGACACCAGTTCGGCGAGGTGGCGGTGTCCCGGCGTCCTGGACCACGCCAGCTCGGCGAGGTGGAGTCGATCAGGCAGGTGGCGAGCCGGGCGTCAGCGGGCCGGGTTGCGGACGCCCTCGGCCAGTTCGGCGCTCAGCTTGCGCAGCGCGGTCAGGCCGGCGGCCTGGTCCGGGGCGTCCAGCACGCAGCGGACCAGCGCGCTGCCCACGATCACCGCGTCGGCGTACCCGGCGACGGTGGCGGCCTGCGCGCCGGTGCCCACGCCCAGCCCGACGCCGACCGGGATGTCGGTGACCTCGCGCAGCCGGGAGACCAGGACCGGGGCCGCCTCGGAGGTCTGCGCGCGGGCGCCGGTGACGCCCATGATCGCGGTGGCGTAGACGAAGCCGCGGCAGTGCTCGGCGGTCATCCGCAGCCGCGCGTCGGTCGAGGACGGTGAGACCAGGAACGTCCGGTCCAGGCCGTGCGCGTCGGAAGCGGCCAGCCACTCGGCGGCCTCGTCGGGGATCAGGTCCGGCGTGACCAGGCCGGTCCCACCGGCGGCGGCCATGTCGCGGGCGAACGCGTCGACGCCGTACTGCTCGATCGGGTTCCAGTAGGTCATGGTGACCACGCTCGCCCCGGTCGCGGCGACCGCCTCGACGACGCGCAGCGCGTCCGCGACGCGGACGCCACCGGCGAGCGCGATGTCGCTCGCCTTCTGGATGACCGGGCCGTCCATCACCGGATCGGAGTACGGGATCTCCACCTCGATGACGTCCACGCCCGCCTCGACCATGGCCTTCATGGCGGCGATGCTGCCCTCGACGGTCGGGAAACCGGCCGGCATGCAGCCGACCAGCACGGCCCGGCCGTCCGCCCGCGCCTTGTCGAAGGCGACCCCGATGCGGCTCACGCTGTCACTCCTTGTCGAGGATGCCGAAGTACGCGCCGGCGGTGTGCACGTCCTTGTCGCCCCGGCCGGACAGGTTGACCACGATCAACGGCTCCCGGCCCAGCTCCTCGGCGAGCCGGGGGGCGATCGCGCGGGCGCCGGCCAGCGCGTGCGCGCTCTCGATCGCCGGGATCACGCCCTCGGTTCGGCAGAGCATCTCGAACGCGGCCATCGCGTCGGCGTCGTCGACCGGCAGGTACGTGGCCCGCCCGGTGTCGTGCAGCCAGGCGTGCTCCGGGCCGACGCCCGGGTAGTCCAGGCCGGCCGAGATCGAGTGCGACTCGATGGTCTGCCCGTCGGCGTCCTGCAGCACGTACGTGCGGGTGCCGTGCAGCACGCCCGACGAGCCGCCGGTGATGCTGGCGGCGTGCCGGCCGGTCCCGACGCCCTCGCCACCGGCCTCGAAGCCGTAGAGGCGGACCCCGGCGTCCGGCACGAACGCGTGGAAGATGCCCAGCGCGTTGGAGCCGCCGCCGACGCACGCCGCGACCGCGTCCGGCAGCGTGCCGGTCAGGTCCAGGCACTGCTGGCGGGCCTCCACGCCGATGCCACGGACGAAGTCGCGGACCATCTCCGGGAACGGGTGCGGCCCGGCGGCGGTGCCGATCAGGTAGTGGGTGTCGTCGACGTTGGCGACCCAGTCCCGCATCGCCTCGTTCATCGCGTCCTTGAGCGTGCGCGAGCCGGTGGTCACCGGGACGACGGTGGCGCCGAGCATCCGCATCCGGGCCACGTTGAGCGCCTGCCGCTCGGTGTCCACCTGGCCCATGTAGACGACGCATTCCAGGTCGAACAGCGCGGCGGCGGTGGCGGTGGCCACGCCGTGCTGGCCGGCGCCGGTCTCCGCGATGACCCGCCGCTTGCCCATCCGCTTGGTGAGCAGCGCCTGGCCCAGCACGTTGCGGACCTTGTGCGCGCCGGTGTGGTTGAGGTCCTCCCGCTTGAGCAGGACCCGCGCCCCGACCTGCGCGGAGAAGCGCCGGGCCTCGTAGAGCATCGAGGGCGTGCCGGCGTAGTCACGCAGCAGCGCGTCGAACTCGGCGAGGAAGTCCTCGTCGCCCATCGCCTTGCGGTACGCCGCGTCCAGCTCGTCCAGCGCGGCGACGAGCGCCTCCGGGACGAACCGGCCGCCGAACCGGCCGAAGTGACCGGCGGCGTCGGGGACCTGGCCGGCTGCGGGTGCGGCGCTCATCGCGGGCGTCCTCTCGGATCGGGTGGCCCGGCGGCTCAGCGCACCGGGCGGGGCGTGGCCGGGTGGTTACCGGCGTTGACCAGCTCGGCGACCGCTTCGCGCGGGCTCTTCTGGGTGACCAGGCCCTCGCCCACCAGCACGGCGTCGGCGCCGGCGGAGGCGTACCGGATCAGGTCGTGCGGACCGCGCACCCCGGACTCGGCGATCTTGACGACGCTGCTCGGCAGGCCGGGCGCGATCCGCTCGAACACCGAGCGGTCGACCTCCAGCGTACGCAGGTCACGGGCGTTCACGCCGATCACCTGCGCGCCGGCCTCCAGGGCGCGGTCCGCCTCCTCCTCGGTGTGCACCTCGACCAACGCGGTCATGCCCAGCGACTCGATTCGCTCCAGCAGGCCGACCAGCACGTTCTGCTCCAGCGCGGCGACGATCAGCAGCACCAGGTCGGCGCCGTGCGCGCGGGCCTCGTGCACCTGGTAGCTGGAGACGACGAAGTCCTTGCGCAGCACCGGCACGTTCACCGCGGCCCGCACCGCCGCCAGGTCGTCGAGCGACCCGCCGAACCACCGGCCCTCGGTGAGCACGCTGATCGCCCGCGCTCCCCCGGCCGCGTAGTCACCGGCCAGGTCCGCCGGGTCGGCGATCTCGGCCAGCCGCCCCTTGGACGGCGACGAGCGCTTCACCTCGGCGATCACGGCCACGCCGGGCCGGCGCAGGGCCGCGTACGCGTCCAGCGGCGGCGGCGCGGCGGCGGCCAGCTCACGGATCCGCTCCAGCGGAACCTGCTCCTGCCGCCGGGCCACGTCCTCGCGCACACCGGCCAGGATCTCGTCGAGCACGCCTGCGGACGGCGCCGCTCCGGCGTCGTCCCCCTCCGCGTGCGCATGCTCAGCAGTCACCAACGGACTCCCCTCTCCGGGCGTCATGGGCCGATGCTAGGGGGCGCCACCTGGCGACAAGTGCCGGGGGGTATGGCGCACCTCACGACATGGGCTGTGGCATGATGGCCGACTTCCGGTGAACGCCACGTCACGCAGCGCCACGCTGGCATCGACCGTCACCCATCCCCCATCTCACCACGGTTGATCCGTCGCCGCAGCACCGCTCCCGCGCCGGGCTGTGACCAAGCTCAAGGACCTCCGGCCCTGCCCAGGTCGGGCCGCCTGGCGGACCGTTGACCTGTGCTTCACGAGGGCGAAACGTGAGCCCGGCAGCATCGTCCTCGGGCAGACTCGACACCGGCGGCTGACCACCGCCGACAACCATCTCGTGCGGGGTGACCATGAGCGCCAACGGGCCGAACCAGACCATCGGCTTGACCACCATCTCCCGGACCGTCGCCTCCCTCGCCTTCGGCGTGGTGCACACGCTGGAGCGCGCGGTGGCCGGTGACGGCCGGACGCGTACCGCCCAGGGCAACGCCTGGGAGGCCG
>NZ_JAGPXV010000408.1:0-5427 GCF_018070405.1 Micromonospora sp. D75 | reverse complement strand
ACCCGGCGGCCCGCCCCGCCGGCGAGCAGGGCATGTGCACCTACGAGGATCTGGTCGACGCGACGCTGCCGCACGGCCTGATGCCGCTTGTCGTTCCGCAGTTGCGCACGATCACGCTGGGCGGCGCGGTGACCGGGCTGGGCATCGAGTCCACCTCCTTCCGCAACGGCCTGCCGCACGAGTCGGTGCTGGAGATGGATGTGCTCACCGGCTCGGGAGAGGTCGTCACGACCCGGCCCCGGGGCGAGCACGCCGAGCTGCACCGGGCCTTCCCCAACTCGCTGGGCAGCCTCGGCTACGCCACCCGGCTGCGCATCGAGCTGCAACCGGTACGCCGTCACATGGCGCTGCGCAACATCCGGTTCACCCGGCTGGAGGAACTGGTCGACGCGGTCGGCGAGGTGGTGGCCAAGGGCGCCTGGGGCGGCGAGCCGGTCGACGCCATGGACGGGGTGATGTTCAGCCCCGGCGAGGCGTACCTCGTGCTCGGCACGTTCACCGACGAGGCCGAGGACGGTCCGTCCGACTACACCGGCCAGGAGATCTACTATCGCTCGTTGCGCCGGCGCACCCGGGACACGCTCACCGCGTACGACTATCTCTGGCGCTGGGACACCGACTGGTTCTGGTGTTCGGCGGCGTTCGGGGTGCAGCACCCGGTGGTGCGGCGGCTGTGGCCGCGGCGCTACCGGCGCAGCGACGTCTACCACCGGATCGTGCGGCTGGAGCACCGGCACCAGGTGGCCGCGCGCGTCGACAGGTGGCGGGGCCGCCCGGCCCGCGAGCGGGTGGTGCAGGACGTGGAGGTCCCGCTGGACCGCACGCCCGAGTTCCTGCGCTGGTTCGCGGCGAACGTGGGCATGACGCCGGTGTGGCTGTGCCCGCTGCGGCTGCGCGAGCCCGCCGGCCCCGGGTCGGCGAAGGCGTGGCCGCTATATCCGCTCCGACCGGGCGAAACGTATGTGAACATCGGCTTCTGGGGAAGCGTGCCCATCGCGGCGGGCGCCGCCGACGGGGACGTCAACCGCCAGATCGAGCGCATGGTGTCGGAGGTGGGCGGTCACAAGTCGCTCTACTCCGACGCGTACTACGACCGGGGCGAGTTCGACCGGCTCTACGGCGGGGAGACCTGGCGCGCCGTGAAGGACCGCTACGACCCGGACCACCGACTCACCGGACTGTACGAGAAGGCGGTATCCCGAGCATGAGTCTGACCGACCGAACACCGGGGGCGGCGAGCGCCCCGGCCGGCCCGCCGGCGGGCGGCCGGCGTACCGGACCCACAGTCGCGGACGTGGTCCGCGCGGTCACCACCGGCGACCTGCCCGTCCGGGTGACCGGCTACGACGGCAGCGCGGTGGGCCCGGCCGACGCCGGCATCACCCTGGCGATCCACACCGAGCGCGGCTTGTCCTACCTGCTCACCGCGCCCGGCGACCTGGGCATGGCCCGGGCCTACGTCAGCGGCGACCTCGGGCTGGAGGGCGTGCACTCGGGCGACCCGTACGAGGCGCTGCGGGTCATCAAGGACGAGGTGCCGCTGCGGATCCCGGCGATGAGCGAGGCGCTCGCGCTGGTCCGCGGGCTGGGCTGGGAACGGCTGCGTCCGCCGCCGCCCCCGCCGCAGGAGGCGGCCCCGCGCTGGCGGCGGCTGATGACCGGGCTGCGTCACTCGCGTACCCGGGACAGCAGCGCGATCTCGCACCACTACGACGTGTCGAACGCCTTCTACGAGAAGGTGCTCGGGCCGTCCATGACGTACACCTGCGCGGTCTTCCGCAGCCCCGGCGACACCCTCGAAGAGGCGCAGCGGGCCAAGTACGACCTGGTCGCCGGCAAGCTGGCGCTCAAGCCGGGGATGCGGCTGCTGGACGTCGGCTGCGGCTGGGGCGGCATGGTCCGGCACGCGGCCCGGGAGTACGGCGTCAAGGCGCTCGGCGTCACCCTGTCCCGCGCGCAGGCCGAGTGGGCGCAGGCGGCGATCGAGCGGGAGGGGCTGAGCGAGCTGGCGGAGGTGCGCCACCTGGACTACCGGGACGCGCCGCACGAGCAGTTCGACGCGATCTCCTCGATCGGGCTGACCGAGCACATCGGCGTGCGCAACTACCCGGCCTACTTCGGCGCGCTGCGCTCCCGGCTCAAGCCCGGCGGGCGGCTGCTCAACCACTGCATCACCCGGGCCGACAACCGGGCGCCGCACCGCTCCGGCGCGTTCATCGACAGGTACGTCTTCCCGGACGGCGAGCTGGCCGGTCCGGGCCGGCTGATCAGCGAGATCCACGACGCCGGGTTCGAGGTGCACCACGAGGAGAACCTGCGCCAGCACTACGCGCTGACGCTCGCCGGCTGGTGCCGCAACCTGGTCGAGCACTGGGACTTCTGCGTCGGCGAGGTCGGGCCGGGCACCGCCAAGGTGTGGGGCCTCTACATGGCCGGCTCCCGGCTGGCGTTCGAGCGCAACGGCATCCAGCTGCACCACGTGCTCGCCACGCACAACGGCCCGGAAGGGGTGAACGGGTACCCGCTGCGTCCGGACTGGACGCCCTGACCGGTCGTACCGACGAGAGGCCGCGCGGACCGCGCGGCCTCTCGTCGAAGTCATTGACAAAGAAGTTTTGTACGTACAAACTGATTTTGCCATGAGAGACGTCCTGTACCTGGAACAGCGCGAGCAGGCCGAAGCCCTGCTCAAGCCGCAGCGCATCGAGGTGCTGCGGCAACTGGCCGAACCCCGCACCTGCACCGAGGTCGCGGCCCGGCTGGAACAGACGCCGCAGCGCGTCTACTACCACGTCAAGCAGCTCGTCGCGGCCGGGCTGGCCGAGCAGGTGGCGCAGCGCCAGGTGCGCGGCATCACCGAGGGCATCTACCAGGCCGCCGCCCGGTCGTACTGGCTCTCGCCCCGCCTGGTCGGCCGCATCGGCGGCGCCCGCCGGGCCCGCGACGAGCTGAGCCTGGGCTACCTGCTCGACCTCATGGAAGAGGTCCAGGCCGACATCGCCGCGCTCGACCGCGCCGCCCCCGAACTGCCGTCCGTCGGCGTCTCCGGCGAGATCCGGGTGCCCGCCGAGCGGCGGCAGGAGTTCCTGCACGACCTGCAGACGACGCTGCAGGACCTGTTCACGCGCTACGGCGGCGCCGAGGGCGACGCCTTCAAACTCGCCGTGGCCTGCTACCCGAAAGGCGACAAGCATGAGTGAGCCGATGACCATCCGCGCCCGCCTCGCCGCACCCGTGGCCACCGTCCGCCGGGCCCTGACCGACCCCGCCGAGCTGCGCGTCTGGCTGGCCGAGCACGCCGAGGTCGAGCTGCCCCGGCGGTACGAGTTCTGGGGCCGCTACACGCCCGAGGGCGACGCGCCACACCAGCGGCTGCTGCACGTCGACGACCGGACGCTGCGCTTCGCGTGGACGCTCGACGGGGTGGAGACCACCACCGAGTTCGAACTGGAGCCCGACGGCGACGGCACGATACTCACGCTGCGGCAGAGCCACTTCGACTACGCGGAGGCGATGAGCGGCAGCAGCATCCGGGGCGTGCTCCAGACGTACTGGTACCTGGCGATCGCCCACCTCAACGACCACCTGGACGGCCGGCCGCTGCTGCCGCGTACCGACTTCACCTCCGCCGACCTGAGCGGCGAGGTGGTCATCGACGCCCCGATGGACAAGGTGTGGACGTCGCTCACCGACTCGGAGCAGGTCACCGCCTGGTTCGGCTACCCGATCGGAGTGGAGCCCTGGGAGGGCGGCCGGTACGCGATGGGCGGCCTCGACGCCGGTGAGGCCGCGAAGGTGTTCGACGTGACGCCGGGGCGGGCGCTGTCCATCGACTGGGGGCCCGTCGGCGTGACGTCCTGGGAACTGGCGGAGTCCGACGGCCGGACGAAGCTGACGTTCGTGCAGTCCGGCTTCGACGAGGGCAACCCGCCGTACGCGGCGTGGAGCGGCAACGTGGCCGGGTGGGCCGAGCTGCGGCGCTTCCACGAGGTGCCCAACTGGAAGCCGATCTGGCTGTAAGGAGGGGCCCCCTCTTAACGCCTCCGGTAGAAGAGGGGGCCCCTTTTAACACGGCGCCCGGGTGGGTAATGCCGGGCGATGTTCTTCATCTTCGGGCTGCGGACCAAGGTCGTCCGGTCCGGCGTCGTCACCGAGGTCTGCCGCAACTGCGGCAACCAGGCCGCCCAGGTGATCACCCGCCGGGTCACCAAGTTCAGCCTCTTCTTCGTCCCGCTGATCCCGCTGTGCACCCGGTACGCGCAGCAGTGCACGTTCTGCGGCGCCGAGTACGACATCTCCCGCGCCGAGGCCGAGCGCCTCCCGGTCGGCTGACCGTGACCCGCTTCCTCTACTGGCTGATCGGCCGGCAGCCGGCCGCTCCGGCCGCCCCGCCGGTGCACACCGCCGCCCGTCCACCCTGCACGCCCGGGCGCCGGCACCACCGCCGGCGTCGCCGGGTCGCGGGCGCGCAGTCGCCCCGCTCGCCCTGGAACCGTTCCGCCGACCGCTGACGCACCGTGTTAATAAGGGGCCCTTCCTCTACCGGAGGCGTTAACAGGGGGCCCTTCCTTACACTTCATCGGGTGGAAGATCGGCTGGCACGGATCAGGGGTGGTGGGCCGCCCCGGCGGCACAACGCCCGTACCATCGCCGCGCTGACCGGCAACCCCGGCTGCACCCGCCGCGCCGTGCTGGACAGCGCGGGCGCGGACAAGCCGGCGCTGGCCGAACGACTCGGCTTCCCGGCCCGCTTCGGTCAGTCCCGCTTCGCGATCACCCGCGGTAACGCGTTCGAGGCGCAGGTGAAGGCCGACGGCGGGAAGGAACTGCTGCGCCTGGTCGCGGAGCGGCTCGGCGTACCCGTCCCGGAGGGCGCGACCTGGACCGACCTCGGCGCCGACGACGACCGGCCGGAACGGTCCCGGGCGGCGCTCACCGCGAGCGGCGACGGCCCGGCGCTGTTCGACCACCCGCTGCTCGGCCTGGACGTGGCGGGTACCCGGGTGCACCTGGAACCGGATCTGGTCGCCGCCCGGCTGGCGGGCCGGTTCCACGTCGTGGAGATCAAGTCGTTCCCGGTGATCGACGGGCAGGCCGACCCGGGCAAGGTCGCCGCCGCCGCGATCCAGTCCGCCGTCTACGTGCTGGCGTTGCGCGAGCTGCTCGCCGCCGAGGGACACGACCCGGAGCTGGTGTCGCACGAGGTGGTGCTGGTCTGCCCGCGCGACTTCGCCAACCAGCCGGTGGCCAGTCTGCTCGACGTGCGCCGCCAGCTGCTGGTGCTGCGCCGCCAGCTGGCCCGGATGGCCCGGGTCGAGGATCTGCTCGCCGCCGTACCGGCCGGGTGCACGGTCGACCCGGCGGCCGATCCGGCCACGCTCGCCGCCGCGCTGCACGAGGTGCCGGCCCGCTACGCGCCTGATTGCC
>NZ_JAGPXV010000407.1:0-5431 GCF_018070405.1 Micromonospora sp. D75 | reverse complement strand
GGCGTGCGGCGTGGCCACCTCCAGCACCGACACCCGCCGGTCCGCCGACACCTGGATCTCCGGGCCGTCCCCCTCGGCCGGCGCGAAGAGCGGGTCCGTGGCGGTCCGGCCGGCCAGGTCGGTGAGCGCGGCCCGTACCCGGTCGGCCTGCTCGGCGGGCGCCCGCACGGCGACCGTGTGGCTGGTGCCGTTGCTCGGGAACGCCGCGGTGAGCCGGTCGTACGCCTGCATGGCGGCGGTGGTGCGCGGCACGTCCTCCGGGCCGGGGAACTTCAGCTTCATGCCGAGCGCGGGCGCGGCCAGCGCGAGCAGCAGCGCCACCGAGATCAGCAGCGTCGCCACCGGCGCGCGCAGCGCCGGCTTGAGCACCGCCGGCCAGAACCGGGGCCGGGCCGACTGACCGGTGCGCGGCGCGGTGAGGCGCCACAGCAGCGGCACCCGCGGCCGGTCCACCCAGCGGCCCAGCTTCGCCAGCAGCGCCGGCAGCACTGTGAGCGAGCCGATCACCGCGACCGCCACCACCAGGATCGAGCCGACGGCCAGCGAGGAGAAGATCGCGTCCTGGGCGAGCAGCAGACCGCCCATCGAGATGATCACGGCGGTGCCGGAGACCACCACGGCGTGCCCGGAGGTCTCCGCCGCGATCTCCACCGCGTCCAGACCGGAGCGGCCCTTCGCTCGTTCCTCCCGCTCCCGCCGCACGTAGAACAGCGAGTAGTCGACGCCGACCGCCATACCGATCAGCAGGATGACGCTGGCGGTGGTGTCGGTGGCCGGCACCAGGTGCGAGGCGAGCGTGGAGAGGCCCATCGCGGCCGCCACCGAGGAGAGTGCCAGCAGCACCGGCACACCGGCGGCGATCAGCGCGCCGAACGCGATGATCAGGATGGCCAGCGTCACCGGCAGGCTGAGCAGCTCGGCGCGCTTGAAGTCCTTGCCGAGCGTGTCGTCGAGCGCCTTGTCGATCGACGGGCCGCCGACCTGCTCCACCCGCAGCTGCGGGTGCGCGTCCTGCACCTTCGCGGTGGTGTCCCGCAGCGGCTGCACCCGGTCCCCGGCGGTGCCCGGGTCGCCCGACATGGTGATCGGCACCAGCAGCGCGCTGCCGTCGCGCGACGGCATCGGCGTACCGATCGACGCCACGCCGTCGACCTGCCGCAGCCGGTCGGCCGCGTCCTGCGCGGCGGCCTTCGCCGCCGTCTGGTCGAGCGAACCCGAGCGGGCGGTGATCAGCACGTTCTCGGTCGCCGGCCGGTCGAACCCGCCACTGTCGACGATCAGCTGTGCCCGCCCGAACTCGCCGATCGCCTGATCCTCGTCGGTCGCCTCGTTCAGCCCGGCGGCGCTGCCGCCCACGAAACACACCGCCACGAAGACCACCCACAACGCGATCGCGCGCCACGGATGCTCCGCACTCCACCGTGCCAGCCGCACGGTCACCGGTCGCCTGCCCATGTTCCGGGTTCCACCCTCCTGATGCCGGCCCTGCGCCGACCCCAGATGACGCTAGGCAGCAGGCGGGGCCCCGGCATCGGGGAACGGCCCCCGCTCGTCCCCGATCCGGCGGGCGCGGTCCGCGCGGCCGGAACCGGCCGCACGGACCGGGCGGAAAAGGGCATCTCCGGGTACGCTCCGGCGCGTCTCCGGGGACCGTCGGGCGATGCACACCGGCGCAACCCCGAATCGGCTCGGGGTCAACCCCGGAGGGTGCCCCGGGGCCGCGGCTGACAACGCGGGCAGCTGTAGGAGGACCGGTTCATGAACGCCTCCCGCCGGATCGGCGCGCCGCAGCGCGGGCAGGGTTCGCCCTCCCGGCCGTACGCGTTCAGCGACCTGTCGAAGTAGCCGCTCTCGCCGTTGACGTTCACGTACAGCTCGTCGAAGCTGGTGCCGCCCTGCTTGATCGCCTCGGCGAGCACGTCCCGGACGTGCCCGAGCAGCCGCAGCGCGGCCGGGCGGGTGAGCGCGTCGGCCGGGCGGGCGCCGTGCAGCTTCGCCCGCCACAGTGCCTCGTCGGCGTAGATGTTGCCCACCCCGGAGATCAGCGTCTGGTCGAGCAGCGCGCGTTTGATCTCCGTACGCTTGCGGCGCAGCGCCGCCACGAACGCCTCGTCGGAGAACTCCGGGTCCATCGGATCGCGGGCGATGTGCGCGATCTCGGCCGGCAGCTCCGCCCCGCCTTCGGAGACGGACAGCCCGCCGAACGTGCGCTGGTCGACGAAGCGCAGCTCCGGCCCGTCGTCGGCGAACCGGAACCGGACCCGCAGGTGCAGCTCGTCGGCCGCGCCGACCGGCTGCAACAGCAACTGGCCGGACATCCCGAGGTGGCCGATCACCGCGTCACCGCTGTCCAGCGGCAGCCAGAGGTACTTGCCGCGGCGGCGTACGCCGGTGATCGTCCGCCCGGCGAGCACGTCGGCGAAGTGCGCGCCGCCCGGCGCGTGCCGGCGTACGGCCCGGGGGTGGCGCACCTCGACGGCGGCGATCCGCCGGCCGATCACCCACTGGGCCAGTCCCACCCGGACGGTCTCGACCTCGGGCAGCTCAGGCACGGCCGGCGCCCGCCTCGACGTCCGCCGTCTCGTCCTGCCCCGCCGTCTCGTCCCCCGCCGCCTCGGCCTCGGCCCGCTCGGTGATCATCCGCCAGGCCGACTCGGCGGCGCGCTGCTCGGCCTCCTTCTTGCTGCGCCCCTCCGCGCCGCCGTAGCGGTTGCCGGCGACCACCACCCAGGCGGTGAACGTCTTCAGGTGGTCCGGTCCGGTGCCCTCGATCCGGTACTCCGGCACGCCGAGCCCCAGCGCCGCGGTCAGCTCCTGGAGGCTGGTCTTCCAGTCCAGCGCCGCGCCCCGGCCCGCCGACTCGGCCATCAGCGGGTCGAAGAGCCGGTGGATCACGATGGCCGCGGTGTCCAGGCCGTACTGGAGGTAGATCGCGCCCAGCAGCGCCTCCAGCGTGTCGGCCAGGATGCTCGCCTTGTCCCGCCCGCCGGTGGCCTCCTCGCCCTTGCCCAGCAGCAGGTACGCGCCCAGCCCGTCCGGGCCCAGGCCACGCGCCACGTCGGCGAGCGCCCGCATGTTGACGACGCTGGCGCGCAGCTTCGCCAGCTGACCCTCGGGCAGGTCGGGGTGGTTGTGGAACAGCGCAGTGGTGATCACCACGCCGAGCACCGAGTCGCCCAGGAACTCCAGCCGCTCGTTCGTGGGCAGGCCGCCGTTCTCGTACGCGAACGAGCGGTGGGTCAGCGCGCGTTCCAGCAGTTCCGGGTCGAGCGACACTCCGAAGGCCGCCTCCAGGTGGCCGACGGGAGCACGCCGCCGATTGTCGTTGGTCATGGTGCTACCTCGGTGTCGTGTCGGTCAGGTGCGGGTTCGTGCGCAACGTCGGCGAGCAGGGCGCGGACCGTTCCGGCGGCGTCGCGGCGCCACAGGTGAGCGGCCAGGGCGATGCCCGAGGCGACGTCCTCGGAGCCGGCCGCGCCGTGGCACACGACCACGGTGCCGCCCACCCCCAGCAGGGCGGCGGCGCGGGGCGCGCCGCCGCCGGGCGGAGGGCCACCGGCCATCGCGTACGCGCCCTCGATGGCCTTCAGCAGGACGTTGCCGGTAAAGCCGTCGGTCACCACCACGTCGGCGCGGGCGCCGAGGGAGATGTCGTACCCCTCGACCAGGCCGACGTAGCGCGCGTCACAGGGCAGCGCCAGGGCGGCGATCGCGGGATCGGTGTGGCGGCGCAGCCGGTCGCCCTTGCCGGTCTCGTGCCCGACGGAGAGCAACCCGACGCGGGGCGCGGTGACGGAGTGCGCCACTGCCGCGTAGGCGGCGCCCAGGACGGCGTGCCGGGTCAGCGTGGCGGGGCCGGGTTCGAGCGTGCCGCCCACGTCCAGCAGCACCACGGGCCCCTCGACGGCGGGCAGCGTGGCGACGAGCGCGGGGCGGCGTATCCCGGTCCAGCGGCCGAGGCCGAGCGCGGCGGCGGTGACTGTGGCGCCGGTCGAGCCGGCGGAGACCACGGCGTCGGCGAGGCCGTCGCGGACGGCCTGCACGGCCGTGCGTACCGTGCTCTCGCCGCGGGCGGCGGTGGGATGGTCGGCCATGCCGACGGCGGTCCGCACCGGGCGGACCGTGACCCGGGCTCGCTGCGCCGGGTCGAGCGCACCGATCAGCTCGCCGGCCACCTCGATCGGGCCGACGAGCATCAGGTGCAGGGCGGGATCAGTGCGTACCGCTCGCAGAGCGCCGTCAACCACGACGGCGGGAGCATCGTCCCCGCCGAGGAGGTCGACGGCGATCCGCGCGGTGCCCGGCTCCGCCGGCCCGCCGGCCGGGGGCCGGTCGGCGGTGGAGGGAGCCGGGGCACCGGGCGTGAGCCTTGGTGCGCGCGTCACCCGACCGGTGGTCGGGGACGTCACTCGGCGTCCGCGTCAGACCTCGAGGACCTGACGGCCGTTGTAGGTGCCGCAGACGGAGCAGGCGGCGTGCGGCAGCTTGGCCGACTTGCACTGCGGGCAGGCCACGGTCGCCACCGCCGAGGCCTTCCAGTTCGCCCGGCGGGCGCGGGTGTTGCTGCGCGACATCTTGCGCTTGGGGACGGCCACGGTTCTTACTCCTCTGTACGGGTCAGTTGCGTCAGGCTCGCCCAACGCGGGTCGACCTGCTGATGGCTGTGATCGGCCGGCAGATCGTCCCAGTGCACCCCGCAGTCGGGGCACAGGCCTGGGCAGTCCTCCCGGCAGAGCGGGTTCGTCGGCAGCGCCAGCACCACCGCGTCCCGCAACGCCGGCTCCAGGTCGATCAGATCGCCCTGCATCCGGCCCACCTCGTCCTCATCGGTCGTGTCGTCCGTGGTGCTGTTCTCGTACGCGTACAGCTCCTGGATCGTCACGGCCAACGATTCGTCGATCTCGCGCAGGCAGCGGCCGCACTCGCCCTTGACGGGACCGGTGACGGTCCCGGAGACGAGCACGCCCTCGGACACCGACTCCAACCTCAGGTCGAGGTAGAGGTCCGCGCCCTCCGGCACACTGATCAACTCCACGCCGAGGTCCGCCGGTGCCGGCACGACCCGCTTGTGCGTACGCAACGCGCCAGGTCGGCGCGGCAGTTCCCTCGTGTCGAGGACCAGCGGCGACCTGGGGTCGAGTGTGCTTGGCGAGTGTTTGGGCATAGTCAGACTCCGGCCGATGAGAGGCCGACAAAGAAGGTTACCTGCCTGGCGGCGGACCGTCGAACCGGGGGCTGACCTCCGGCTCGGCGGCAGCCGGCTGTCGGCGACCGGCCCGCGCGCCGCTCAGAAGGGTAGCGGGCGGTCCGGCTCGTCCCCGGCGAAGGTGCCGATCTCGCGCAGCGCGTGCATCTTGTCCCGGCCGCGCTCTATCGAGGCGAGCGCCCGGGTGAGGAACTGCTCGAAGTTCGCCAGCGCGGTGTCGACGTA
>NZ_JAGPXV010000406.1:0-5431 GCF_018070405.1 Micromonospora sp. D75 | reverse complement strand
CCGTGGCGACGCTCACCGCCCCGCTCGACCCGAGCCCGAACTTCGTCCCGGCCCGGTGCAGCCGGCTGCTGATCGCCACCCGCATCGGCAGCGGGCGCAGTCCGCGCCCGGCCAGGAGTTCACCGACCACCTCGATCGCCGAGGTCACGGCGCCGAGGTCGGCGGGCGCCGGCTGCCCGTCGTCCGCGGCGACGAGCCGGCCGCCCTGCCACCGCAGGCGCGCCCGGTCCGGGCGGAGGTCGGAGTCGACCACGAGGTGGGTGTCGGCGCCGGAGACGGTGACGTCCACTCCCCTGTCGACAGCCACCAGCAGCGCCGGGTGACCCGGCTCCAGCACCGCGTACTCACCGGCGATGAACAGCTTGCCCGGCGCGTGGCGGCGCACGACGCCCGGACCGGTCACGGCCGGCCGCCCGGGTCCGGCCGGGCCGCCGGCCCCGGTCCGGCGACGACCACGGCGCAGCCCGGCGCGGCGTCGCGCAGGGTGCCGGCCACCCGGTCGGCGTCGGCACGGCGGCAGAGCACCTTGACGTTCGGTCCCGCGTCCATCGTGGCGTAGGCGCCCACACCGTCGGCGCGCAGGCGCAGCACGCTGTCGAGCACGGCCACCGTGACCGGCGCCAGGTAGCGCACCGCCGGCCGGGCCGCCAGCATGGTGGCGTGCATGCCGAGGGCGTTGCGTTCGGCGATCTCGCCGACGGCGTCCAGGTCGCCCCGCAGCAGCGCGGTCCGCATCTCGGCCAGGTCGGCCCGGCCGGAGGCCACCCACGACGGATAGAGCGGCGAGGTCCGGACCGTCCGCCGCATCCCCTCACGGCTCGACACCGCCTTCGGCCCGGCGTCGACGATGGCGACCACCAGCACGACGTCGAACGGCGCGACCGGCACCGGCTCGGCGTAGGAGCCGAGGTCCGCGGCGGCCCCGGCGCCGGGGCCCGCGTGGCAGATCGCGAAGCCGCCGAAGACCGACCGGGAGGCCGACACGGACCCCCGCCGGGCCAGCCGGGACAGCGCGGTGGCGTCCAGGTCGAGGCCGTACGCGGCGGCGCCGGCGAGCGCGAGGGCGGCGAATCCGCTCGCCGAGGACGCCAGGCCGGCGCCGGTCGGTACGGAGTTGCGGGTGTCGACGTGGGCCCGTTCCGTGCGCCCCGCCAGTTGCCGCAGCAGGTCCAGGAAGGCGACGACGCGCTGTCGCCGCTCGCCGCCGGCGGGTGAGCCGTCGAGGACCACCTCGTCGGCCGGCGCGCCGCTGTCGATCCGGACGGTGGTGGTGGTCGGGAAGATGTCGAGCGTCATCGACAGGCTGTCGGCGTACGGGATCATGAGCTGCTCGTCGCGCTTGCCCCAGTACTTGATCAGTGCGATGTTCGGATGGGCCACCGCGGTCGCCCGCCGGTCCAGCGCCGGCGTGGACTGCTGCGTCCGGTGGTCAGTCGTCATGGCCGGCGAACCTCCCCATCGGGACGACCCAGGTGCGGACGGCGCCCGCCTGCCGGACGCCGCGCACCACCGCCGCGGACTCCCGGCGGTCCCCGGCCAGCGCGATCATGCAGCCGCCCAGCCCACCGCCACTGATCTTGGCGCCCGGGCTGCCCGCGGCGAGCACGGCGTCGACCATCCGGTCGATCCGGTCGGTGCTGACCCCCACGTCACGCAACAGCCGGTGGTTCTCGGTCAGCCGCGCGCCGAAGTCGGCGACCCGGCCCTGGAGCAGGTCGTGCGCCGCCGCCTCGGTCAGGCTGGTGACCCGGCTGACGAACTCGTCGCGCGTGCGCGGGGAGCGTTCGAAGGCGCCACGCAGCAACTCCACCGCGTCCCTGGTGCTGCCGCTGACGCCGCTGTCCGCGATGACGAGCACCGCGTCGAACCCGGCCGGGTCGGACAGCCGCGCGGAGCCCGCCATGGCGACCGGCAGTTCCCGGCCGACGCCGTCGCGGAAGATCAGCGGCGCGGTCGCGCCGGTGGCCAGCGCGTCGATGCCGCTGGCCCGGCCGTGCGCCACGTTCTCCGAGGCCTGCACCAGATCGAACACCGTGCCGGCGTCGAGACGGCGGTCGAACGCGTCCGCGAGGGCCAGCTCCGCGGCGCGGGCGCAGGCGGCGCTCGACCCGAGCCCCCGGCCCTGCGGGATCGCGCAGTCCACGAGCACGTCGACGCGCATCGGCTCGGTGACGGCGGCCCGCTGCCGGAACTCCGTCACCAGGTGCTGCAGACCGTCCGTCGGCAGCGACGTCACCTCCGGGCTCTCCAGCCCGGCGATGGCGAACGAGATCTCGTCCGGGCCGTCGCCGCCGACCCGGCGCGCCTTCGCCACGGCGGTCAGTTGCGGCACCGGGACGGCGAGCGCCGGCGCGCCGTACACGACGGCGTGCTCGCCCAGCAGGATGGCCTTGCCGTGGGCGCGGCCGGCGCCGAGGCGGACCGCTCCGTCACCCCTGTCGTCGAGGACGCGGCGGGCGACGACGGTCACCGGTTCCGTGGACATCACTGGGCCCGCTGGGTGGCCTTGATCGCCATGTCGGCGAGCTGATGTTTCGCGGGGGCGGTGGCGCTGCTGGCCTCCAGCGCGGCCAGCGCCCGGTCGGTGCGCAGCGAGATCTGCCGCTCGATCTCCTCGACCGCGCCGACGTCGCGGAAGATGCCACGGATGCGGGCGATCTCCTCGTCGGCGAGGTCGGTGCCGACCTTGGCCCGCAGGTAGGCCGCCGCGTCCGGGTCCCGTTCGTCGGCGCGCTTGAGCGCCGTGGCGAGCAGGACCGTCCGCTTGCCCTCCCGCAGGTCGTCGCCGGACGGCTTGCCCGTCACCACCGGGTCGCCGAACACGCCGAGCAGGTCGTCGCGGAGCTGGAACGCGATGCCGACGTCGGCGCCGAAGGCGCGGTAGGCGGCGAAGAGGTCGTCGTCCGCGCCGGCGATCGCGGCGCCGAACTGCAGTGGGCGCTCCACCGTGTACGAGGCGGTCTTGTACTGGTTGATGCGCAGCGCCGCGTCGACGTCCTCGCTCCGGCTGACCTGGCTGATCAGGTCGAGCAGCTGGCCGTACATGACCTCGGAGCGCACCGCCGACCATACCGGCGAGACCCGCACGTGCGCGTCGGCCGGCAGGCCGGAGGCGCGGACCAGGACGTCGGCCCAGATCAGGACCAGGTCTCCGATCAGGATGGCGGTGCCGGTGCCGAACGTGCCCGGGTCACCGGAGAAGCGCCGCGCCCGGTGCCGTTCGGCGTACGCGACATGCGCGGCGGGATGGCCGCGGCGGGTCTGGGACGCGTCGATGATGTCGTCGTGGATCAGGCCGGACGCGTGCAGCAGCTCGAACCCGGCGCAGGCGTTCAGCACCGCGCCGGCCACCGGGTCCTCCGGGTCGCCGCCGGCGCCGATCCAGCCCAGCCAGGCGAAGGCGGGCCGGATGCGCTTGCCGCCCCGCAGCACGTAGCTCTCCAGCTCGGCGACCAGGGCCGCGAAGTCGTCGCCCAGCTCGCGGGCCTCGGCGCGGCGCTCGGCGAAGAAGTCCCGCAGCGCGGCGTCGACGGGCGCCGAGTCGGTGACCGTCCCGAGATGTCCGACGGTCATGCCCGGGTCTCCCGATCGAGGCGGCATTCACCATTACACTCACGCATCTCGGACTCCCCTGGATTCGCTGGACCAGTCACGTCGAGCCGCGATCAGTCGATTCCGTTCCGGACGGTCGCGCCGGCGCGGAAACGACGCCGATCTCCCCATCGGCGCCGCCATTTCGTCCGCGCCGGCATGCCGATTCCGGCATGGCCTGACAGTAATCGCGCTCCGTCACCGTGCCCACTACTCACGCGAGTAGTGGGCGCTGCCAGCGACGTCGCCGACGAACGGCCGCAGATCCCGTATAACTGAGTAGCCCGCACCGATCCGGCGTTCAACTGTCCAGAACGGACGGTCGAACGCCCGAGGACCTCGACTCGCGGCGCGCGTCGGACGATTCAGCAGAGGGAAAACGGGATGGTCATCATGAATCGCATGGCGGGGCGCAAGCGGGAATTGTCCTCATTGGGGGAACTGCTCGACGCCACCGTGCGGGGTTCCGGCGGCTGCGTCGTGGTCGACGGGCCGTTCGGCATCGGCAAGACCCACCTGCTGAAGGTCACCGGCCTGGAGGCGGCAGCCCGCGGGCTGACAGTGGTGGCCGGGCGGGCAAGCGTCACGGACCAGCCGGTGCCCGTTCACCTGCTGGTCAATTTCCTGCGCCACGCGATGCCCGGCGAAGCGGCGGTCGAGCAGCTCGCCGTCCCGGGCGCCAACCCGTTCTGGCTGATCGACCGGGTCGGCGATCTGGTCGAGGTCGCGGCGCGCCGGCGTCCGCTCGTGGTCGCCCTGGACGACGCCCAGCGCATCGACGACGTCAGCGCCCTCGCCCTGCGCGGACTCGTGCCGCGGCTGGCGTCCTCGCCGGTGCTCTGGCTGCTGGCCCGACGGCCGGTCGCCGCCGGGTCGATCGCCCAGCACGCCGTCGACTGGCTGGCCGAGCACGTCGCGGTACGGGTACGGCTGCGCGAGCCGGGCGAGGAGGCGGTGGCCGACCTGTGCGCCGGCATCCTCGGCGCCCGGCCGGACGCCTCCGTCCTGCGCTGGGCGGCCCGCTGCGGCGGCAACCCGAAGGTGATGGAGACCGTGTTCAGCGCGTTCATCAAGGCCGGCCAGATGATCATCGTGGACGGCGCCGCGTCGGTGGTGTCCGACGGGCTGCCCGACGGTGTCCTCACCGCCGTCCACGGGCTGCTGGAGGAGATGCCGCCCCCGCTGCGGCGCCTGCTCGCGGCCGCCGGCCGGCTCGGCCACACGTTCCCCGCCGACCGGGTGACGGGCCTGCTCGACGGGCCGGCCGCCGACGTGTCCGCCGCGATCGACGAGGCGGTACGGGTCGGGCTGCTGCGGCGCGACGGCGCGGAGCTGACCTTCGCCCACCAGGTCGTCGGCGAGGCGCTTCGGCACGCCGCGTACCCGCGACCGGAGCGCGCCGAGCCCGCCACCGCGCCGGCGGCGGGCGACGTGGCGGACGGCCCGGCCCCGCGCGGGCGGCTCGGTCCGCCCCACTCCCCCGCTGGCGTACGTGTCGCCCGCTCCGCGCCGGAGGCGGCAGTGCCCGTCGCGGCGGCCGGGCCGGCGCCGCGCTCCGGCCGGTGCGGGTGCGACGAGGTGGTGGCGGAGGCCGTGTCCCACCTGGAGAACAGGTCCGCCGAGGCGCCGCGGGCGCTGGCCCGTGCGCTGCGCCTGCTGGCCGGGGCGGGACGGCCCACCGAGGCCGGCCGCCTCGCGGAGGTGATCCTGCGCCGCGACCTCCCGGCGGACGTCGAGACGCAACTCGTGCTCGAACTGGGCCACGGCATGCGGGCCGCCGGCAGCCACCGCCTGGCGGCCGGCTTCCTGCGGCGCACGCGCGCCCGCCGCGACGTGTGCG
>NZ_JAGPXV010000405.1:0-5450 GCF_018070405.1 Micromonospora sp. D75 | reverse complement strand
GCGCGATGTTGGTGACCAGTCCGTCCATCGCGCCGAAGACGGCCGGCCGCAGCCAGCCGCCGGAGACGTCCGCGTGGTGCGCCTCGCGCAGCGCCGCCGGGGTGTCGGTCACGGCAGCGTCAGGATCTCGTAGCCGTCGTCGGTGACGACGATGGTGTGCTCGAACTGGGCCGTCCACCGGCGGTCCTTGGTGACCACGGTCCAGCCGTCGTCCCACATGTCGTACTGGTAGGTGCCGAGCGTGATCATCGGCTCGACGGTGAACGTCATGCCGGGCTCCATCACGTCGGTGGGGCGCGGGCTGTCGTAGTGCGGCACGTAGAGGCCACTGTGGAACGCCTCGCCGATGCCGTGCCCGGTGAAGTCGCGGACCACGCCGTAGCCGAAACGCTTCGCGTACGACTCGATCACCCGGCCGATGACGTTGATCTGCCGGCCCGGCGCGATGGCCTTGATGCCGCGCATCATCGCCGTGTGGGTCCGCTCGACAAGCAGGCGGGCCTCCTCGCTCACCTCGCCCACGCAGAACGTGGCGTCGGTGTCGCCGTGCACGCCGTTCAGGTACGCGGTGACGTCGACGTTGATGATGTCGCCGTCCTGGAGCACCGTCGAGTCGGGGATGCCGTGGCAGATCACCTCGTTGAGGCTGGTGCAGCACGACTTCGGGAAACCCCGGTAGCCGAGCGTCGACGGGTAGGCGCCGTGGTCGCAGAGGAACTCGTGCACCACCCTGTCGATCTCGTCGGTGGTCACCCCCGGCTTGCAGTGCTCACCGGCGAGCTGGGTGGCCTGCGCGGCGAGGCGCCCGGCCACGCGCATCTTCTCGATGGTCTCCGGCGTCTGCACGTGCGAGCCGCGCCACTCCTGCGGGCGCTTCTTACCCACGTACTCCGGGCGCGGGATGTGGGCGGGAACCGCTCGCCACGGGGAGAGCGTGCCGGGGGTCAGCGGCGCACGGACGGTCATGGCCCAAGCCTATCGCCGGGGGTGGTGTGCCCCCCGCCACAGCCCGGCCGGGCAGGTTGTTGCCGTACCGCAAACGCTGTGCCATTGTTGCTCCGTGGATCAAGGGGGCGCGGCGCCCGTCTTCTCCGTGACGGCGCAGGTCGACGGCGACCAAGTGCGCGTCCAGGTGACCGGCGAGGTCGACATGGCGACCGCCGACACCATGTTCCAGACCGCGCTCCGCGAGCCTGCCAAGCAGCTCACGCTCGACCTGCGGGCGGTGACCTTCTTCGACTCGGCCGCCATCCACGCGGTGGTCCGGCTCGCCCAGCGGTTCCCGAACGCGCTCACCGTGCTGCCGTCCCCGCAGGTCCGGCGCGTGCTGGACATCTCCGGCCTGGGCGACCAGGACTGGCTCGCCCCCACCTGACCGACTCGGGTGCCCTTCGGGTCTAGAAGGCGTCTCCCATCGCCGGCGGCAGGGGCAGGTCCGGTCTCGGCTGCCCCTGATCCGACGCGGGGTGCCGCTTTCCCGACTCCCCGGCGGTGTCCGGGGCGAGATCACGACGCAGCGACTCGGCGTCGCGCTTGCGCACCCCGCTCGCCCGGATCGTGTTCACCGCGATGATGGTGAGTTCGTTCGCCACGTTGATGCCGCTGACGCGCAGGCCGCTGCGCAACGCCTCCTGAACCAGGCGGAGGGCAGACATCGCGGCCCGCTGGGAACGGGAGGGCCGGCTGGCGGACGGGGACCAGCCCTTACCGACGGTGCGCGCGGCCTCGCCCAGGCACCGCGCGGCCTCGGCGAGCGACGGCGGAACGGGCTCGTCGTCACGGATCGCGCGTTCGAGGTTGAGCGCGACGTCGCGGCTGTGCAGCAGGGAGCGGATCATGAGGATGGCGCCGTGCCGCCATCCCTGCAACGCGCTCTGGTTGTGCCACCGCAGCGGCGAGATGCGGACGACCTCGTCAGCGCCCGACATTGCGGCCTCCACCTCCGAGGTGTCGAGCCGGCGCAGCCTGTCGAGACCCTGACGGGCCAGCTCGGCGTCCCGGGCCAGGGCCGCGTCGGCGAGGCGGTCCAGCTCGGCGGCCATCTGGTCGAGCAGTGGCCGGCCGGCCCGCCGGATCCGGTGGATCGGGTGCAGGGGCAGCACCACGACCGCGACCAGGATGCCGACCACTCCACCGACGACGCCGTCGAGGAAGCGGGGCAGCGCGATGTCGGTCCGGGCCGGGAAGAGCACGGCGATCACCAACGCGCTGCCGCCGACCTGGGTGACGAACGCGCCCTCGTCGCTGAGCAGGACGGCGACGATGATCGCGGCGGCGACGATGACGCCGATCTGTACGTATCCCTGCCCGACCCAGGAGACCAGCAGGTCGCCCAGCGCGATGCCCACCGCCACGCCGGCGATGAGCAGCAGCGTACGGCGGAAGCGCTGACTCACCGAACTGGCGATGGTGCCGACCGCGACGGCGGGCGCGAACAGCGGTTGCGGGTTGTGGATCAGATCCTTCGCGACCCACCACGCGACTGCGGCGGCCACCCCGCACTGCACCGCCACGAGCAGGCTCAACCGCACCCGCCGCAGTCGCTCTCCCACGGTCGCCCGGCCGGTGCGGCGAATCGCCGTCCACGCCGCGCCAACCGGGTCGTTCCCGCTGTCCCGCGAAAGACGGAACGGCTCACGCCCCATGAGGCGATACTAGGGACTTCGCCGCATTTGATCCGCTTTACTCGGCAACAGCCCTCAGTCCCGGTCGGCCAGCCGGCGGCGCAGCGTCAGCTCGGTGCCCTCCTCGGTACGGGTCACGTTCATCTCCCCCAGCGCCTGGATCAGCGCCAGCCCGCGCCCCCGGAAGCTCGACCCGCTCGACTCCCGCCAGCGCCCGGTGTCCCGGACGGTCGCGGTGACCGTACGGTCGGCGATCGTCACCTCGATCTCGATCGTCGGGTCCACCGGGTCGACCGGGTGCTCGATCGCGTTCGCCGCCGCCTCGGAGACCGCCACGGTCAGATCGAACAGGTCGGTCTCGCCGACCTGGTGGGCGACGAGGAAGTCCTCCAGCCGCTTGCGCAGCACGCTGAGCCGGGTCGGGTCGGCGGGCAGACGCAGCGCGAAGCGGTTCAACTCGGCCGCCTCCAGCGCGAGGACGGCCACGTCGTCGTGCCGGGACCGCCCGGCCACCCGCGCCATGACGGCGTCGACCAGGTCCGCCACGTGCTCGGCGCGGGCCGTCGCGTCCGACCGCAACTGGCCCAGCCCGGCGTCGATGCCCGCGGACCGGTCCTCGATCAGGCCGTCGGTGTAGAGCAGTAGCCGGTTGCCCGGCGCGAGTTCGCCTTCGGCGGCCGGGTAGACGGTGCCGGGGATCGCCCCGATCGGCGGTCCGAGGGCCCGATCGTGCAGGAACGCCACGTCGTCTCCTCGGATCAGCAGGGGTGAGGGATGGCCGGCGCTGGCGTACCGGATCCGGCCGGTGCGCGGGGAGAAGCCGAGGCAGACGACGGTGGCGAAGGAGCCGCTGCCGGCGGAGTGGACCAGCCGGTTGAGGCGGGTCAGCGCCTCGCCCGGGTCGTAGCCCTCCAGGACGTACGCCCGCAGCGCGTTGCGGAGCTGGCCCATCGCCGCGGCGGCCCGCACGCCCTTGCCCACCACGTCACCGATGACCAGCACCAGGTCGTCGTCGGCGGTGGCCATCACGTCGTACCAGTCGCCGCCGACCTCCACGTCGGCGCTGCCGGGCAGGTAGCGGCTGGCGACCACCGCGCCGGGCAGCTGCGGCAGCGTACGCGGCAGCAGGCTGTGCTGGAGCGTGGTGGCGATGTGGTGCTCGGCCTCGTAGAGCTGGGCGTTCTCCAGCCGGACGCCGACCAGCCGGGCCAGTTCGGTCAGCGCCGCCTGCTCGGTGCCGCCGCCCTCGCGCCGCCACACCCGCAGCTCACCGAGCTGCTCGCCGGACGTGCCGGTGAGCGGCAGCACCACTGTCGGGTCGACGGGCAGGTCGCCGCCGGCGTCCTCCTCGTGACGGGCCCCGGTGGTGGTGACGCGGACCCGTCCGGCCTCGGCCAGGCGCAGCGCGTGCCGGGCGGCCACCCGCACCACCTCGGCTGTCGACCGGGCGGTGTTGATCTCCACGGCGGCGTCGGCGAGCGCCCGCAGCCGGCGGATGATCTGCCCACGCAACTGGCCCAGCTCGACGTTGGCCCGGACCCGGGCCACCAGTTCCTGGCTGGAGAAGGGCTTGGTCAGGTAGTCGTCGGCGCCCGCGGACAGGCCGGCGACCTCCTCGGCGGCGCCGGCCCGGGCGGAGAGCAGCACGATCGGCACGTACCGGGTGGCCGGTTTGGCGCGCAGCGCGGCGACCAGCCCGAAGCCGTCCAGCCGGGGCATCATCACGTCCGTCAGCACCAGGTCGAACGGGGTCTCGGCGGCCAACCGCAGCGCCTCCGCGCCGTCCGGCACGGCGACCACCTCGTACGCCGGGGAGAGCAGCCGGACGACGTGCTCGCGCAGGTCGGCGTTGTCGTCGGCGAACAGGATCCGGCCCGCGCCGCCCGGCGTGCCGTTCGGCTCGGGCAACCCGACGGGCCGGGCCACCTCGTCGGTCCAGAGCGCCGTCTCGGCGACGTAGAGGCGGGCCTGCTCCGGCTCGGTCAGCGGCACCGGCGAGAGGGCGGACACCCGGTCGGCGGGCAGGTGCGCGTACCCGAACAGCATGGTCACGGTGAACGTGGTGCCCCGGTCGACGACACTGTGCGCGGTGACGGTGCCGCCGTGCATCTCGACCAGCTCGCGGACCAGGGCCAGGCCGATGCCGGTGCCCTCGTGGGTACGCGAGCGGGCGCCGGCGACCCGGTGGAAACGCTCGAAGACCTGCGGCAGCTCCTCCGGCGCGATGCCGACGCCGGTGTCGGTCACCTCCAGGACGGCGGCCCGGTCGGTCGCGCGTACCCGGACCCGGATCTCGCCGTCGAAGGTGAACTTGACCGCGTTCGACACCAGGTTGAGGACGATCTTCTCCCACATGTCCCGGTCGACGTAGACCGGCGCGGGCAGCGGCGGGCAGTCCACCACCAGGCGCAGCCCGGCCCGCTCGGTGGCCGACCGGAACGTGCTGGCCAGCCGGGAGGTGAAGTCGGACAGGTCGGTGGGCTGGTAGCGGGCGGCCAGCCGGCCGGACTCCAGCCGGGAGAAGTCGAGCACCGTGTTGACCAGCTTGAGCAGGCGCAACCCGTTGCGGTGCATGACGGTGAGCCGGTCGATGTAGCGATCCGGCAGTTCCCGGTCGGCGAGCATCTCCTCCAGCGGCCCGAGGACCAGCGTGAGCGGGGTGCGGAACTCGTGGCTGACGTTGGCGAAGAAGTTGGTCTTGGCGCGGTCGAGCGCGGCCAGCTCGGCGGCGCGGGCGCGTTCCTGCTCGAACGCCCGCTGCTTGCCCACCGCCCGGCTGACCTGCGCGGCGACCAGGCCGACGAAGTCGCGGTAGTCGTCACTGAA
>NZ_JAGPXV010000404.1:0-5454 GCF_018070405.1 Micromonospora sp. D75 | reverse complement strand
CCTCGCTGACCGGGGCGCGGCCCACCTCGGCGACAGTCACCGCCGGGGCGTCGTCGCCGCAGGAGGCGGCGGTCGTGCCGGTCAGGGCGACGACGGCGAGCAGCGCGGTGACGAGACGGGGGCGGCGGGCCGCGGGCAGCCGCGGCGAGGGAGTGCGGGCCACCCGGCCCATGCTACGACCCCGTCGACAGGCGTCGACGTGTCAGCCGACGACGGCCCGCACGTACGCGACGCACACGTCGTGCAGCATCGACCACGGGTCGCCGAGCACCTCGTCGGCGGCCTGCGCCGGTGACCGCCGCTCGTGCACCACGGCCCGGTAGAAGTCGAGCATCCGCTGCTCGCCGTAGCGGTCGACCAGGTGCCGCACGGCCAGGTAGCCGACGCCGTAGGCGCCGCCGACCCGGCTGTCACTCGCGTCCGCCTCCGGCGCCACCGCCTCCAGCCGCCCGGACCAGCCGCCGCGCAGCAGGTCGCGCACCTCGGTCAGTCCCTCGTAGCGGTGGACCGGCTGGCCGTCGGCCCCGGCGTACTCGGCCAGCCCCTCCACCAGCCACCAGTCGGCGCGGTCGGCGTACCCCCGGTCGGGCAGCGAGGCGGCGTGGGTGAGTTCGTGCCGCAGCAGGTCGTCGACGCCGTCCGGGGTGACGGTCTGGGCGTTGAGCACGACGTCGTGGCGTCCACCGCCGACGCCGACCGCGTACCCGGCGGTCCACTTCGGCCGGCCACCGCCGTACCAGCGCCGCCACTCGGTCTTCCCGGCGTAGTAGACGAGATACCGGTCCGGCCGCGCGTCGCCGACCGCGTACCGGTCCGCGACCCGGGCGGCCGCCTCGGCCTGGGCGAGCAGGCCGGGCAGCTTGCTCCGCTGGGCGGTGGTGGTGGCCACCACCACCCGCTTCCCGACCGTCACGGCCAGGTCGTTCGCCTGCCACGGCCGGACGCCGGCCGGGTCCGTGCCGGACGGTTCCAGCGCGGTCAGCCGGGGCTCCTCCCCCACCAGCCGCCAGCGCGCGTCCAGCTCCACAGTGCTCGGCGCGCAGTCCGGCGCCACGAAGCAGTACCCCACTGTGATCGTCTGCCGCCACTGTCCGGGCTGCCCGTCGGCCGCCTCCGGCACCCCGTCGGCGGCCGGCCGCCACACGGTGACGCGCAGCGCCCGCAGCGCCGCGTACCGCCGGCTCAGGGCCGGCCGCGCCGCCGGTTCGGCGATGGCGAGGAAGCCGGCCCGGTCGGCGCCGACGAGCGCGGTGGCCTGCCGGTCCAGCAGCGCGAGCATCCGCTCGCCGAGCCGCCGCTGCGCCGCCGTGCCCGGGTCGCCCTTCGCGGCCGACCGTCCGGCCGCGTCCGGCGCGGGCCCGCGCAAAAGCACGCCGGGCACCGCGCCCGCCACCAGGCCGAGCGCGAGTCCGAGCGCGGTCCAGAGCGGCCAGCGCCGCCGTTTCCGCACCACCCGCGTCGGCTCGCCCACGTGCGCCATTGGTACGGGGTACGGCGCGGGTACCGCGACGGGGTGCGGCAACGACGCCGCGTCCGGCGCCGGTGCAATGGTTGCGACAGCGGCGTCCACCTCGGCGCTGTCGGCGCCGGCGTCAGCCGCGCGGGCGGTCTCGGCGCGGGTGTCGTCAGCGCTGGCGTTGGCGCTGACGTTGGCCGCGACCGCGTCGGCGGCGCTCGCCTTGTCGACGGCATCGACGGCATCGACGGCATCGACGGCGGGACGATGCTCGTCGCCGTCCGTCGTCCGGCCGGGAGGCTGCTCGTCGCCGTCGGTCACCGGCGAAGGGTACGACCAATCGGGCGTTCCGGGAAAGAGTCCCGCCGCTGTTCCGCCGCGCTCCGAGATCTTGGAAGGAAAGGGCCCCAGAGGGACCGAATTCTTCCAAGATCTCTCAGATCGGGGTGCCGGTCAGCGTCAGCGTGGCCTTGTCGGCTGTCCAGAGGGCCACCAGGGCCACGCCGGGCACGGCATGACCGGCCAGGGCGAGCAGCACGCCGCCGGTGAGGAAGCAGGCGGCCTGGACGGCGAGCTTGGCCGGGTCGGGCAGCGTCACGGCGGCGCGCGGTGAGCAGAACAGTCCCCACACCACGGCGATCACCAGCGGCGCGCCGAGCCCGGCCAGCAGGCGCAGCGGCCAGCCGGCGTCGAGCGTGAAGCCCCAGTACCCGGCCGAGCCCAGCAGGGCCAGCTCCAGCAGGAAGATCACGCCCAGCAGCAGCGCGGTCATCGGTCTCCCCAGGAACGGTAGGCGCGGTCCAGGCCCGCGATCAGCTGGTCGAAGGAACGGTCGGTGTCGCGGGGCAACCCGAATCCGCCGGCCGCCTCGAGCGCGACGAAGCCGTGTACGGCGGCCCGGAACATCCGGATCGCGTCGATCGCGTCGTCGCTGTCGAGGCCGTACCCGAGCAGGATCGCCCGGATCGCGCCGACCGCGCGCTCACCGGCGGCGAGGTGTTCGGCGTCGGCCGGGTCGGGCGCCCGCTGGGCGGCCGGGTAGCGGCCGGGGTGCTGCCGCGCGTACGCCCGGTAGGCGGCGGCGACGGCGCGCAACGCGTCGCCGCCGGCCCGGCCCGCGGCGGCGGTGGTGAGCACGTCGGCGATCTCGGCGGTGGCGAGCACGGCGAGCTGCTGGTGCAGGGCGTCCACGCCGCGCACGTGCTTGTAGAGGCTGGGCAACGCGACGCCGAGGCGAGCGGCGAGCGCCGCCAGCGTCAGCTTCTCGTAGCCGACCTCGTCGGCGAGCACGGCGGCCTCCCGCACGACTGTGGCCGGGGTCAGGCCGGCCCTAGGCACGCGCGGTCACCGCCAGGAACTCGACCAGGTCGGCGGCGGTGGCGTCGGGCTGGTCGGCGTGCGGGTAGTGGCCGGAGTCGGCGATCATGCGCGCCTCGGCGACGGCGAACAGTCGTCGCGCGGCCCGCGCCTCCGCGCCGGGGTCGGGGAAGTCCGGGTCCTTGGCGCCCATCAGCACGAGCACCGGCCGGTTCACGTCGCGGGCCCGCGCGGTCCAGTGCGGGTCGGCCGGCGCGACCACGCCGCGCACGGCGGCCATCCGGCCGCGCAGCTTGGCGACCAGCTCCTTGCGGTACGCGGCGTCGTCCGCCGGGCGCCCGCAGGGGAACAGCGTGCGGTGGAACAGCCCGAACAGCCGAGGGCTGCGCAGCACGACGGCTTGCGCGGCCCGCATCAGCGGGTTCGGCTTGGGCGTGCCGACGAACGGGCTGACCTGCACGATGCCGCTGACCAGCTCCGGCGCCTCGGCCGCGGCGAAGACCACTGCCGCGCCGCTGGAGGAGCTGCCGACCAGGGTGGCCGGGCCTCCGCCGAGCGCCCGCACCACGGCGAGCAGATCACCGCCGACGTGCTCCGGGGCGTACGTGGGCCAGCGCGGGCTGGAGTCGCCGTGCCCGCGTACGTCGACAGCCGCCACCCGGTAGCCGGCCGCGACCAGCCGGGGCGTCAGGTGCCGGAAGGCGGCCCGGTTCTCCCCCATGCCGTGCGCGAGCACCACGAGCGGGCCCGATCCGTGCACCTCGTACGCGATCGTGCCGCCGTCCCGCGCCACCTGGCTAACTGTCATAGCCTTAAAGCTAATGCTGTTAGCCAGACCGCGTCAAGCTTGACCTCAACCCGGGATGAGGTCGCACGATCCCGGCATGCCGATCACCGCCGACACCCACGTACGCCTCGCCCGCCCGAGCCGCGACCTGGTGATGCTCGGCCTGCCCGGGGCCGGCTGGCACCTGGAACTGGTCGGCGGCTCGACGCTCGCGGTCGAGCCGCGCCCCACCGGCGAGGACCCCTTCGTGCTCTACCTCGACGGACCACCCGACGACGAACTGGTCCCGAGACTGGAACGGGCCGGCGGGACCAGGGTCTCCGCCGGCCCGTACTGGGACAGGTGGGGTGCCGCGTTCGCCGACCCGGACGGCTACCGCCTCGTGCTGTGCACCCGGGCCTGGTCGAACGACTGACTCACTTCTTCGACAGCACCGCGCGGCCGAAGAACGCCAGGTTCGCCGGGCGCTCCGCGAGCCGGCGCATCAGGTAGCCGTACCACTGGTCGCCGTAGGGGACGTAGGTCCGCACCGTGTAGCCCTCGCCGACCAGGCGCTGCTGCTCCTCCGGCCGGATGCCGTAGAGCATCTGGAACTCGAACCGGGCCGGGTCGCGGTCGAACCAGCGGGCGCGGTCCTCGCCGATCGCGATCAGCCGCGGGTCGTGCGTGGCGAGCATCGGGTAGCCGTCGCCGGACATCAGCACGTTCATGCAGCGCACGTACGACTTGTCCACCTCGCGGGCCGACTGGTACGCCACCGACTCCGGCTCCTTGTACGCGCCCTTGCACAGCCGCACCCGCGACCCGGCGGAGGCCAGCTCCCGGCAGTCCGACTCGGTCCGCCGCAGGTACGCCTGGAGCACCGCCCCGGTCGACGGGTGGTCCTTGCGCAGCTTCGCCAGGATGTCCAGCGTCGAGTCGGTGGTGGTGTGGTCCTCCATGTCCAGCGTGACAGTGGTGCCCGCCGCTTCGGCCGCCGCGCAGATCGCCCGCGCGTTGTCGTACGCGAGATGCTCGTCGAACATCTGGCCCAGCGCGGACAGCTTCACGCTGACCTCGGCGGCCGGGGTGAGCCCGGCGGCGCCGAGCCGGCTCAGCAGCGTGAGGTACTCGTCCCGGGTGGCGTTCGCCTGCTCCGGGGTGGTGGTGTCCTCGCCCAGGTAGTCGAGGGTGACCGCTTGGCCGTCGGCGACCAGCTCGCGGGTGGCGCGCAGCGCGTCGTCGGTGGCGGCGCCGGCGACGAACCGGCGGACGACGTCCCGGGTGAACGGGGCCGTCGCGACGAGCCGCTCCACCTGGGAAGACCGGGAGGCGGCGAGGATGACGGAACGGAGCATGAGCCGAGCGTAACGCTCATCACCGGCCCTCCGCCGGGCGCGTCCGAGGCCCGCTCGGGTCGGCGCGCGGACCCGGGGCGGGCACCCCCGGCTGGCGTCGATCGGCTACAACGTTCACGTGGATCGACGACACCCCCGGCGGCGGCTCCGCTCGGCCTCCGTGCAGCTCGGCGCGCTAACCGCGCTCGCCCTCGCGCTCTCCGGCTGCAACAACGGCTACGACGACGACGATGACGACTGCGCGCTCGGACCGGCCGGCGGGGGCGGCGACACCGTCGCGGTCGCCCTGCGTGTGCCGGCGACCGCCACCGCCGCGCGCGGCGAGCCGGCCCCGACGACCGCCGCGCTGCCCGAGCGCGGCGGCTTCGGCAGCCACCTCGCCTCCTGCGGCGGCTGACGTGCGCCGCGAGGCCAGCACGCCGCGCCCCGGCTGGGACGAGACCATCCGGGCCCAGGGCCTGGTGTACGTCGACACCGAGCTGCCCGACGGCAACGTCATGTCGTACTGGGACGAGACGGCCGCGTACTCGTTCACGCTCGACGAGGTGCTCCGCCTG
>NZ_JAGPXV010000403.1:0-5462 GCF_018070405.1 Micromonospora sp. D75 | reverse complement strand
CTTCTACCGCAGCAACCCCACCAACCAGTACGCCCGCCTGATCCACGCCAACATGACCGACGGCCGGGCGTACGCGTTCGCCTTCGACGACGTCGGCGGATTCGAGTCACTGGTGCACGACGGCGACCCCCGTTCGGCCGGACTGATCCTCAGCCCGTTCACCGGAGGTGGGGGCGGCAACCCGGCCACCGGGGTGCCCGTGGTCAGCAACTGGAACAACAAGTGCATCGACGTGCCGAGCTCCAACTTCGTCGACCGCGCGCCGCTGCAGATGTGGAACTGCAACAACACCAACGCGCAGAAGTGGACGTTCAGCGGCACGGCGCTGAAGAGCCAGAACAACAAGTGCATGGACGTCGACGCCGGGTCCACCGCCAACGGGGCGGTGGTGCAGCTCTACACCTGCAACGGCACCGGCGCCCAGCAGTTCACCCTGAACTCGGCCGGGGACCTGGTCAACCTTCAGGCCGACAAGTGCGTCGACATCAAGGACCGGAACGGCAACGACGGCGCGAGGCTCCAGCTCTGGGACTGCACGGGCACGGCCGGCCAGAAGTGGCGCAAGGGCTGACCGGCCCTGCGACGGGGGGCGGGGGCGACCGCGAGTCGCTCCCGCCACCCGCCGCGACGGCTCGCCGTCCCGCAGGACGGACGCGCCGACCACGTCGGCTCACCGCCCCATACGATGGACAACGGTGCTGGTTCGCCGTGCCCGTGAAGGGTGTGGCGTCGTAAGAGGGAACCCGGTGTGAGTCCGGGACTGCCCCGCAGCGGTGAGTGGGAACGACAGCCGTCATCGAAGCACTGGACCGTGAGGTCTGGGAAGCGACGGCCAGTAGGTGACCGGGTGGATCCGGTCGCGCCCGCGAGTCCGAAGACCTGCCCGCACCGCGCGCACCGTCCGGTGCGCGCCGCCGACGGTCGCTCGGGACGGCCGGTGCGGAAGCCGGTACGCCGTCTGTACCCCTTCCCTCCCCGCCTCGATCGGCCTCGTGTGCTTCGAGGGAAGGGATCTCCATGAGTACCGCATTCGGTCAGAGCACCGTGCTGGGCTATCCGCGTATCGGGGGCAACCGGCAACTCAAGAGGGCCGTCGAGGCCTACTGGGCGGGCCGGATCGACGCCGAGGAGTTGGCGGCGACCTCTGCCGCGCTACGGGCGAAGGTGTGGCGGACGCTGCGCGACGCGCGCCTGGACGCGATCCCGTCCAACACGTTCTCCTACTACGACCACGTGCTGGACACGGCCGTCGCCGTCGGCGCGATCCCGCGCCGGTTCGCCCGTCTCGGCCTCGGCGACCTCGGCACCTATTTCGCCATGGCCCGGGGCGTCGATGCCGAGCCGGCGCTCGAACTGACGAAGTGGTTCGACACCAACTACCACTATCTGGTTCCCGAGATCGGCTCCGACACCACCTTCGCGGCGAATCCCGACAAGGCGCTGCGCGAGTACCGCGAGGCCCGCGAGCTGGGAATCGACAGCCGGCCGGTGCTGGTCGGGCCGGCGACATTCCTGCTGCTGGCCAAGCCCACCGAGGCGGGCGGCGAACCGTTCGACCGGCTGACCGACCTGGTCGACGTGTACGCCGGCATCCTGCGATCCCTCGCCGCGGCGGGCGTGCGATGGGTGCAGCTGGACGAACCCGCCTACGTCGCCGACCGGAGCGCCGCCGAGATCGACGCGCTGCGGGAGGCGTACACCCGGCTCGGCGCGGTGGAACAGCGGCCGGCGATCTTCGTCGCCACCTATTTCGGCGAGCTCGGTGACGCGCTGCCCGCCCTGCTCGACACGCCGGTCGAAGCGGTCGGCGTGGATCTGGTGGCCGGGCCCGGCAACCTGCGGCGGCTGGCCGGTGCGGGACCGCTGCGCGGCAAGACGATCGTGGCCGGCCTCGTCGACGGCCGCAACGTCTGGCGTACCGACCTGCGGTCCGCCGTGGCGGCCGGTGCCGCCGTCACCGCCCTCGCCGACCACGTCGCCGTGTCCACCTCGTGCTCGCTGCTGCACGTGCCGGAGGACCTGTCCGCCGAGACCGCTCTCGACCCGGCGCTGCGTCAGCGGCTCGCCTTCGCCCGGCAGAAGGTCGATGAGGTCGTCCGGCTCGGCCGCGCGCTGCGCAACGGCACCACGTCCCTGCCCGAGCCGCTGCCGCCCACCCCTGCCGCCTGGCGCGACGACACCGTACGCGGTCGGCTCGCGGCGCTGCGCGCCACGGATCGGCAGCGCGGCGCGTACCCGGAGCGTGCGGCGGCACAGCAGGCCCGGCTGAACCTGCCGCCCCTCCCGACCACGACCATCGGATCGTTCCCGCAGACCGACGAGCTGCGCCGTGCGCGTGCCGAGCACCGGGCCGGGCGTCTCGACGACGCCGCCTACACGCAGCGGATGCGCGCCGAGGTCGAGCACGTCGTCCGGCTCCAGGAGCGGCTGGGCCTGGACGTGCTCGTGCACGGCGAGCCGGAACGAAACGACATGGTCCAGTACTTCGGCGAGCAGCTGGACGGGTTCGCCGCCACCGAACACGGCTGGGTCCAGTCCTACGGCTCCCGATGCGTGCGTCCGCCCGTCATCTACGGCGACGTGGCACGCAGGGCGCCGATGACCGTCAACTGGTCCACCTACGCGCAGTCGCTGACCGACCGGCCGGTCAAGGGCATGCTCACCGGCCCGGTCACGATCCTGGCCTGGTCGTTCGTCCGCAGCGACCAGCCACTGGCAGACACTGCGGACCAGGTCGCGCTCGCCCTGCGCGACGAGTGCCGTGATCTCGAGGCAGCCGGTATCCGGGTCATCCAGGTCGACGAGCCGGCGCTGCGTGAGACGCTGCCACTGCGCAGGGCGGAGCAGAAGGCGTACCTGGACTGGGCAGTCGGGGCGTTCCGCCTGGCCACCTGCGGAGTCGCCGACGACACCCAGATCCACACCCACCTGTGCTACTCGGAGTTCGGGGAGGTGATCACGGCCATCGACGCCCTCGACGCCGACGTCACGAGCATCGAGGCATCCCGCTCCCGGATGGAGGTCCTCGACGACCTCGCCGCGATCGGATACCGCCGGGGTGTGGGGCCCGGCGTCTGGGACATCCACTCACCCCGGGTGCCGTCCCACGACGAGGTCGTCGGCGCGCTGCGCCGGGCCGTGGCCGCGGTGCCGGCCGAGCGGCTGTGGGTGAACCCCGACTGCGGCCTCAAGACGCGCGGCTATCCCGAGGTCGAGGCGTCCCTCCAGCACCTGGTCGCCGCCGCGGCCGAGCTGCGCGGACGCTGAGCCGCCGGCCGGGCGGAACGCCGCGCCGTTCCGCCCGGCCCGGGCCCGGTTCAGCCCTTGACAGGCCGTGCCCCGAGCGCCGAGGCTGCATGAAGTGATGTATGTCGATGTTACGGGGGCATGATGCGACGCAGGATCTTCGCGCTGGCTACAGCAGCCGCGGTCGTCGTCGGCGGGGCCATGACGATGGCGCTGCGGCCGGCCTACGCCGCGACGGCGTGCACGGTGGACTACACCATCACCCGGGAGTGGTCCAGCGGCTTCTGGGCCGAGCTCACCGTCACCAACCTGGGCGCTCCCGTCACCGACTGGTGGCTGCGGTTCCGGCAGGCGAACGGTCAGACGATCACCATGGGCCTCGACCGGCTGCCGGACGGATACACGCTGGGCAGCGGCGAGATGTATCCGATGACCATGCTCCGTCCGCCGGTGGGATCCACGCTGCCGACCGGCGCCTCGGTGACGGTGCGGTTCGGCGGCAACTACCAGGGTGCCGACCCCGAGCCGACCGACTGGGTGTTGAGCGGCCAGCCGTGCGACGGGGACGGCGCCGACCCGACCGGCTCGTCGCCGCCGCCGGCCTCGGGGAGCCCGCGGCCCAGCCCACTGCCGGGCGGGCCGTCGGTGGCGCTCACCTCGCCCCTGCCCAATGACTTCTTCGCCGCGCCGGGCGTCATCCCGATCCGTGCCGAGGCCACGGCGGCGCCCGGCCGGCGGATCGAGCGGGTCGAGTTCCGCGAGCGCGGCAGGCTGCTCGCCGTGGACACCACCGCGCCGTACGCGTTCGACTGGCGCGGCGTGGCGGCGAACAGCGGCACCCGCGTCACCGCCACCGCCTACGACAGCAGCGGCGCCCAGGCCACCGCCGAGGTCCGCGGCATCCGGGTGCTCCCGCCGCAGGCGCCCGGCGCCGCGCCTGCGCTGAAGGCGTTCGGCAACCGCATCCTCACGGTCACAGCCAGTCCGAGGCCGTACCGGCCCCGTGGAATCATCCGGTCGGCCGCGCCCGGCGAATGCGCATGGGGACCGATCCACTGGGACGGCCCGGTCGACGACGCGTCGGTAGGCGCGCTGCGGGCCCGCGGCGTCAACGCGGTACGGGTCGTGCTGAGCGACGCCTGCTACGCCTACACCGGCAGCCCTGCCGACAGGCAGAACCGGGTCGGCTACCTCGACGAGGCGGCCCGGTACGTCGACCGGCTCGTCCGGGCCGGCATCACACCCATCGTGTCGCTGCGGCAGAGCGACATCTCCGCCACCCGCACGTTCTGGAGCGCGGCGGCGGAGGTGTTCGGCGACGACAACGCAGTGGTCTTCGACATCTCGCCGTACGACTTCCCGGCGGTCGGCGGCACCGATCCCGCGGCGGTCTGGACCTGCTGGCGCGACGGCGGTACCTCGTGCACGGGCACCGGCCTGCCGCCCTTCGGCGTGCAGGAGCAGATCCGCCTGCTTCGCGTCCAGGGCTCGTTCAACCTGGTCCTCGCCGCCGGGATCGACGGCGGCAACGATCTGAGCCGGTGGCTGGAATATCGCCCGGCTGACCCGGACGGCCGTAGCGTGGCCGCCGCCTGGCGCGTCGACGACCGCTCGGCCTGCGCCACGCCGGCCTGCTGGCGGTCCACGCTGCTCCCGGTCGCCGCCCAGGTGCCGCTGGTCGCCACCGACGTCAGCGCCGGCCCGGGGGCGCCGACGTTCGTACCGCGGACTGTCGCCTGGCTCGACCAGCACGGCATCGGCCACCTGCGCCGGTGACCGGGGGAGGGGAGGTCGCGGCCGGAGGGCCGGTCAGACGGCCGCGCGCGCCCACTGCTGGTTGGTGCCGCTGCCTCTCCTACCCGTACGACCCCTCGACCGGGTCGGCGTGGGCGGGACATCGCACATCGAGCCGTCCATCGACGTTCATCCAACAGATCGGCGTGCGTAAGCTCCGCACGGTCGGATCCATGGAACCTACGGAGGAGGTTCCATGGATCGTCGAACGATGTTGCGGGCCACTGTTGTCGGTGCGGGCGCTGTCGCCCTGCCGTTCACGGCGTGGTCGGCGGCGTACGGAGCCCCGGCACAGAACGCGGCGGGGCCCTACGGCGGGCTTCAGGCAGCCGACGCCAACGGCATCCAGATGCCGGCCGGGTTCACCAGCTCGATCGTCGCGCGTTCCCGGCGGACGGTGCCGGGGCCGTCGTACACCTGGC
>NZ_JAGPXV010000402.1:0-5469 GCF_018070405.1 Micromonospora sp. D75 | reverse complement strand
GTCCACACCGGGCGGGTCGCGCGTACGTCGGAGACCTCCAGCGCCTCGGCCGGGCCGACCGTCACCGTGTTCGTGGTCGGGGTGATGGACAGCACGTAGCGGGGCCGGCCGTCCGGCGCCGGGCGGTCGAGGTGCAGGCCGCGCCGCTGCCCGACGGTGTACTGGTAGGCGCCGCTGTGGCTGCCCACCACCGCGCCGGTGAGCGCGTCCACCACCTGGCCGGGCGCCTCACCGAGCCGCTCGGCGAGGAAGCCGCGGGTGTCGCCGTCGGCGATGAAGCAGATGTCGTGCGAGTCCGGCTTGTCGGCCACCGCGAGACCGCGCCGGGCGGCCTCCGCGCGCACCTCGGCCTTGGTCGAGTCGCCGAGCGGGAAGATCGACCGGTCGAGCTGCGCGCGGCTCAGCACCGCCAGCACGTACGACTGGTCCTTGGCCGCGTCGACGCTGCGCCGCAGCAGGCCGTCCGCGCCGAGCCGGGCGTGGTGGCCGGTCACCACGGCGTCGAAGCCCAGGGCCACGGCCCGGTCCAGCACCGCGGCGAACTTGATCTTCTCGTTGCAGCGCAGGCAGGGATTCGGGGTACGCCCGGCGGCGTACTCGGCCACGAAGTCGTCCACCACGTCGTCGTGGAACCGGTCGGCCATGTCCCACACGTAGAACGGGATGCCGAGCACGTCGGCGGCGCGCCGGGCGTCCCGGGAGTCCTCCAGCGTGCAGCAGCCCCGGGCCCCGGTGCGGTAGGTCTGCGGGTTGCGGGCCAGCGCCAGGTGCACGCCCGTCACGTCGTGCCCGGCCTCCACCGCCCGCGCCGCCGCGACGGCGGAGTCCACCCCGCCCGACATCGCCGCCAGAACCCTCACCGGCCCACTCCCCTCGTCCTCACCGAGCGTATCCGGGTCAGCGGGGCGTACGGAGGGCGGCCGCGCGGCGGGCCCGCTCCACAGCGGCGGGCAGCGCGGCGATCAGCGCGTCCACGTCCGCGCCGGTGCTGGTGTGCCCGAGCGTGAAGCGCAGCGAGGACCGGGCCCGGTCGTCGTCCGCGCCCATGGCCAGCAGCACGTGCGAGGGCTGGGCCACCCCGGCCGAGCAGGCCGACCCGGTGGAGCAGGCGATGCCCTGGGCGTCCAGGAGCAGCAGCAGCGCGTCCCCCTCGCAGCCGGGGAAGGAGAAGTGCGCGTTGCCGGGGAGCCGGTCGGCCGGGTCCCCGTTGAAGATCACCTCGGGGACCGCCTGCCGGACCCGCTCGACCAGTTCGTCGCGGAGCGCGGCGACGCGGGCCGCGTACTCCTGCTGGCCCTTCACCGCGGCCTCGACGGCGACCGCGAACGCGACGATGCCGGCGGTGTCCAGCGTGCCGGAGCGGACGTCGCGCTCCTGGCCGCCGCCGTGCAGCAGCGGGGTGGCGGCCACGTCGCGGGCCAGCAGCAGCGCGCCCACGCCGGTCGGCCCGCCGAGCTTGTGCCCGGTCACGGTGAGCGCGGACACGCCGCTGGCGGCGAAGTCGACAGGCACCTGCCCGACCGCCTGGATGGCGTCGGTGTGGAACGGCACCCCGTGCTCGGCGGCGACAGCGGCCAGCTCGGCGACCGGCTGGACGGTGCCCACCTCGTTGTTCGCCCACATGGCGGTGACCACCGCGACGCGCTCGCCGTGCTCGGCCAGCTCGGCGCGCAACCGCTCCGGGTCGAGCCGGCCGACCGCGTCGACCGGAAGGAGACCGGCCTGGGCGCCCTCGTGCTCGACCAGCCAGTCCACCGCGTCCAGTACGGCGTGGTGCTCGACCGAGCTGGAGACCACCCGGACCCGGTCGGCCCGGGCCGCACGGCGGGCCCAGAACACGCCCTTCACGGCGAGGTTGTCGCTCTCCGTCCCGCCACCGGTGAAGATCACCTCGGAGGGCCGGGCGCCGAGCGCGGCGGCCACCCGCTCGCGGGACTCCTCCACCCGCCGCCGGGCACGGCGGCCCGCCGCGTGCAGCGACGACGCGTTCCCCACCTCGCGGGCGGTCGCGACGTACGCCTCGAGTGCCTCGTCCAGCATCGGGGTCGTCGCCGCATGATCAAGGTATGCCATCACCGTCCCACCCGGGGCGGTCCGGCCCGCTCACGACCGAACGGCCGCGATCACGCGGGAACCGCCGTGACCACGATGTTGTCCCGGTAGCTGCGGGTCTTGGCGTCGAACGGCCCGCCGCAGGTGATCAGCGTGAGCCGGGGCTTGCCGTCGCGCGCGAAGTACCGCTCCAGCGGGATCTTCGACTTCCGGTACTCCTCCCGGGCCACCACCCGGTAGGAGCGCTCGCGTCCGTCCGCGCCGGTGGCGGTGAGCTTGTCGCCCTGGCCCAGCTCGCGCAGCCGGAAGAACGCGCCCTTGCCCTGCTCGGCGCTGTCCACGTGCCCGGCGATCACCACCGAGCCAGCGTCGGCCTCCAGGCCCGGGCCGTAGCGGTACCAGCCGACCTGGTCCACGCTGGGCGGGACCTCGAACTCGTCGGTGCGCTCGTTGACGCCCACCGGGTTGACGGTGGCGGTGACCCGGATCGGCGGGATGCTCAGCTTCACCGGCGGCACGATCTCACTGCCGGCGGGCAGCGTGCCCGGGTTCACCGGAACCGAACCGCCGCCGGTCGCCGCCGGGGCCGGCGTGGGAGTGGCACTGGCCAGGGCCGTCACCTCGTCGCCGCCGACGTCCTCGGCGGGCTCGGATCCGCACGCCACCACGCCCGCCAGGGTGAGCGCGGCGGCGCCGGCGGCCATCGCCGCCAGCGCCCCGCGGTTGCGCACCGTCACCGGCGACCGGCCCGGGCGGTTGCCGCCACCCGCGCACCGCCGCCGACCAGGAGCAGCACGCCGGCCCCGGCCAGCACGTACCACCAGGTGTCCACGCCGGTGCCGGCCTGGCCGCCGGTGCCGCTGGGCACGCCGCCCGGAGCCGAGTGCAGGCCGGTGATGGTCTGGGCGACCACGCTCAGGTTCTTCGCCTCGGCCGAGCCGATCGCGTAGACGATGGTGGCGGTGCCCTCCTTGAGGTTCAGGTCGGCCGGGCCGATGGCGACGGTGTCGGTGCCGGCGAGCACCACGTCCGCCTTCACCGAGCCGGCGGCCACGTCCGCCTTGGCCTCCTTCGGGTTGGTCAGGTCCTCGAAGACCGGCTTGCCGCCGGCCCGCACGTCGACGGCCGGGGCGGCCGCGGTGTGCCGGACGATCAGCCGGGCCTTGCCGGCGCCCACCTTGGACACGTCGTTGACGAACGGCGTGATCTGCGGGTTGCCGTCGGCGCTCAGGTGCGCGGCGAGGCTGATGTTCGCCCCGCCCGGCACCTCGGCGTCGTCCACCTTCAGGATCGCCTTGTCGATCGCCTCGCCGGGCTTGGTCAGGGCGATGTCGTACTCCCCCTCGGGCAGGGTGAGCGGGCCGGCCACGTCGCCCGGCTTGAAGTTGTTCAGCGTCTTCTCGCCGTTGACGTACACGTCGACCGGGGTGTCCGGAATGCCGTGGACCACGGAGACCTTCGACGAGGCGGCGTAGGCCGGGCTCATGGTGGCGGCGCCGACGCCGGCGAAGGTGAGGGCGGCCACCGCGCCGCCCGCGGCGACCCGACGGAACATCGCGTACTGCATTGTCTGCCTCCTGGTAGTTCATGCTGATTCGTCAGGCCTGGCTTGCAGAACGGGTTACGCCGGCTCCGTGGCCCCCGGATGCGCCCGGATCCGATTTCTTTTTCCCGTCTCCGGGCGCATCCGCCGGAGCCTCCGGCGACGAAGGAGAGGTGACGAGGGTCGTGACGGACACACCGGGAGAGTGGGGCGGGGGCTGTGGGAGTTACAGTCGGGCATGCCCCACGGAAGGCGAGCCGCCCGGTGACGGCGGCCAGGCAGGGCCCCGAACCGCCGGGCGAGGACGACCTCGCCACCCGGTTCCGCGACGGCGACGAGGCGGCCCTGCGAGAGGCGTACGACAGGTACGGGCGGGCGGTGCTGCACCTGGCCACCACGACGCTCGTGAACCGCAGTGACGCCGAGGACGTGACCCAGGCGACGTTCGTCGCCGCCTGGCTCGGCCGGGAGACGTTCGACCCGGCGAAAGGCTCACTGGTCGGCTGGCTGCTCGGAATCGGGCGGCGCAAGGTGGTCGACCGGATCCGGGCCTCGGCCCGGGAGACCCGGGTGGTCGAGACGGTGAAGCAACTGCCGGAACCGGTCTCCACCGGCCCCGACCCGGACACGGTGGTCGACCGGCTGGTGGTCGCCGACGAGCTGGCCCGGCTCCCCGACGAGCAGCGCCGGATGCTGGAGCTGGCGTTCTACGACGACCTGACACATCAGCAGATCGCGGCGGTGACCGGAGTGCCGCTCGGCACCGTCAAGAGTCACATCAGACGCGGCATGCAGAGCCTGAAACGCAGATGGGAGGTGGACGGTGCAGCACCTGGACCACGACCGGCTGGTCTTTCTGGCGCTCGGTGAGAGCGAGGCGGCTGACGGCGAGGCCACCCATCTGGGCACCTGCGACCACTGCCGGGGCGAGATGGAGACGCTCCAGCACGTCGCCGGGCTCGGCGCGGGCACGCAGGGCCTGGCGGAGCTGCCCGACCCGCCGGAGCACATCTGGCAGGGCATCGTGGCCGAGATCCGGGCCGCCGAGGAGCTGCCGGCGTTGACCGAGCGGCGCCTGCCGCGCCCGGCCGACCCGGTGGAGCCGGCTGCCGTACCCGTGGTGGCACGTCGTCCGCGGCGGAGCCGGCGCTGGCCGGGGTGGGCGACCACGGCGGTCACCGCCACCGCCGCCGCGGTGATCGGCGTGGCCGGCACGGCCGCGGTGCTCGGCGGCGGCGGTGGCGAGCCGGCCGACCCCGACCCGCCGGTGGTGGCCAGCGCGCCGCTCGCCGCGTTCGGCTCGACGCCGAAGGACGCCTCCGGCGACGCCCGGGTGCTCGGTGACAATCGATTGCATCTGCACGTGGCGAATCTCCCGAGCGTTCCGGGGTACTACGAGGTCTGGCTGATCGATCCGAACACGATGAAGATGTTCTCCGTGGGTACGCTGAGCAACGGTTCGGGGGACGCGCTGCTGCCGATCCCCCCGAACGTCGACCTGCGCACCTACACCGTTGTCGACGTCAGCGCGGAGCAGTACGACAACAAGCCCGGCCACTCCGGCGACAGCCTGCTGAGGGGCACCCTGACGGGCTGATCGGCGGGCCGGCTCAGCGCCCCGCCCCGCCGATCAGCTCCCTACGAGAAAGGCCGCCGCCCGGTGCACCGGGCGGCGGCCTTTTCACGCGACGCTCACTTGCGCTTGCGGATCTCCTCGGCGGCCTGCGGGACGACCTTGAACAGGTCGCCGACCACGCCGTAGTCGGCCAGTTCGAAGATCGGCGCTTCGGCGTCCTTGTTCACCGCGACGATGGTCTTCGAGGTCTGCATGCCGGCCCGGTGCTGGATCGCCCCGGAGATACCCAGCGCGACAT
>NZ_JAGPXV010000401.1:0-5480 GCF_018070405.1 Micromonospora sp. D75 | reverse complement strand
GGCCGACGAACTGGTCCCCGCCGCCGACCGGGCCGAGCCGCCCGGCAACTCGTGCATGATCGTGGTGGCCACCGACGTACCGCTGGACGCGCGACAGCTCGGGCGGGTCGCCCGCCGGGCGGTGTTCGCCATGGCCCGGGTCGGCGCGTCCTTCAGCGGCACCAGCGGCGACTACGCGATCGGGTTCACCACGTCGGATCAGCAGCCGATCCCGGACGGGGAGATCGACCCGGTGTTCGCGGCCGTGCTGGACGCGGTCGAGGAGGCGCTGCTGAACTCGCTGTTCACCGCAGTCACCACCACGGGCGTGGGTGGCCGTACCAGTCACGCGGTTCCGCACCGGGCCGTGCTCGAGCGGCTGGCGGCGGCTGGCCGGCTGATTCCGGAATCACCGGCGGAAACGCGCTGATTGCTCGCAACCCGGCCCGCCCCGCCCAGCCGCGGTGGCTACGGTTGACGCTGCCGGAGGGTCCGGCCGAGGAGGCGTCGAACTGGCCGTGGACGGCTATGGCGTGCAGGTCACGCTCGTGTTCGTGTTGGTGTTGGTGAACGCGGTGTTCGCGGGCAGCGAGATGGCGTTGGTGTCGCTGCGGGAGAGCCAACTGCAGCGCCTGGAGCGGACCTCCCGGGGCGGCCGGGTGCTGGCGAAGCTGGCGCGGGATCCGAACCGCTTCCTGGCCACCATTCAGATCGGCATCACGCTGGCCGGTTTCCTCGCCTCGGCCGCCGCCGCGGTGTCCCTCGCGGCGCCGCTGGTGGGCCCGCTGGGATTCCTCGGGTCGGCCGCCGAGCCGGTCTCGGTCGTCGTCGTCACCATCATCCTGACCTTCGTCACGCTGGTGCTCGGCGAGCTGGCGCCGAAGCGGATCGCGATGCAGCGTGCCGAGGGCTGGGCGCTGCTGGTGGCCCGCCCGATCGACGCGCTGTCGACGTTCTCCCGCCCGGCGGTGTGGCTCCTGAGCAGGTCGAGCGACGCCGTCGTACGCCTGGCCGGCGGCGACCCCCGGGCGCGCCGGGAGGAGGTCACCACCGAGGAGCTGCGGGACATGGTCGCCGCGCAGCGCAACCTCACCCCGGAGCACCGCACGATCATCTCGGGCGCGTTCGAGGTGGCCGAGCGGATCCTGCGGGAGATCCTCGTCCCGCGCCGCGACGTCGTCACGTTGTCGGCGGATCTGTCCGCGCCGCAGGCGCTGCGCGAGCTGGGCAGGTCGGGGCAGACACGCGCCCCGGTCGTGGGTCGCGGCGGACTGGACGACACTGTCGGCGTGGTGCACATGCGGGACCTGCTCGACCAGGAAGGGCCGGTCGCCGACCACGCCAGCCCGGCGGTGTACCTGCCGGAGACGCTGAAGGTGACCGAAGCGATCCGGGAGCTGCGCGCCCAACGGCAGCAGTTCGCGCTCGTGGTCGACGAGCGCGGGTCCATCGACGGCATCGTCACGATGGAGGACCTGGTCGAGGAGATCGTCGGGGAGATCTACGACGAGACCGACCGGGACGTGCAGGCCGTCGTACGGGAGGCGGACGGCGCGCTGCTGATGCCCGGCGGGTTCCCGCTGCACGACCTGGTCGACGTGGGCATCGACCTCGACGAGTCCACCCTCGAAGCCGGGGACTACACGACGGTGGCCGGCCTGGTCCTGGCGCATCTCGGCCACATCCCGAAGACCCCCGGCGAGACGGTCGAGCTGCCCGGCCTGAGCGCCGAGGTGGCGGAGGTGACGGGCCGGGCCATCACCCGGGTACGCCTGCGGACGACGCCGACGCGCGACGAGCCGGACTCCTGAGTCCGGCCGTACTCGTCAGCCTGGCTCGGCGTCGAAGCTCCGGCGGGCCTGCTCGATCTGGGGCAGGTACGCGTCGGCCCAGTCGAGCAGGACGTCGATCGGTGCACGCAGGGTCTTGCCCAGCCGCGTGATCCGGTACTCGACCGCGACCGGCCGGGTCGCCACCACGTGGCGTTCGACGATGCCGTTGCGTTCGAGCCGTCGCAGCGTCGCCGTGAGCGACTTCTGTGTCACCGCCGGGATCGCGCGGCGCAGCTCGTTGAAGCGACAAGGGCGTTCGCACAGCTCGTTGAGGACGCTCAGCGACCACTTGTCCAGCACCTGATCGAGCAGCTCGCGATGCGGGGCGTCGATGCGCAGCTCGTCGGCGCGCGCGCCTGCGGTATCGCCCATGAAACCAGGTCTCCTTGAAGTGTCCTTCGTCAACTAGGTATCAATGGTAAACCACCTAGGTCCCCATGGAGGAGACACGATGTCCGTCACCCGCTTCAGCCCTGCCGGTCTTCAGCCGCACACGCCGTACCACCACGTGGCGGTGGGCACCGGCACCCGTCACATCCACGTCAGTGGCCAGGTCGCGCGACTGGGCGACGGCACCCCTGTCGCACCGGGCGACCTCGGTGGGCAGGTCGCGCAGGTGCTGCGCAACACCGGGCGCGCCCTCGCCGGCGCCGACGCCTCGTTCCAGGACGTGGTCCGGCTGACCTTCTACGTCACCGGCTGGACGCCGGACAAGATCGGGCCCTTCATGGCCGGCATCGAGTCGGTCGCCGAGGAACTCGGGCTGCCCCAGCCGCTTCCGCCGGCGTCGCTGATCGGCGTCGAGTCCCTCTTCGAGCCCGACGTGCTCGTGGAGCTGGAGGCGACCGCCGTCGCGGAGTGAGATAAAGCAGGCAGCATCACCGGACAGCGACCCGGGGCCGCGGTCGGCGGATTTCCGCCGACCGCGGGTTGCCGCGTGGTCGAGGGGATCGGTGAAACTTGATGGACGCCCGCAACGTTGCGATCAGGCCGCGCGTGTAGTCGCCGATGAGGGACTTCGACGACTTTTACGCGGCGAGCTACGCGGACCTGACGGTGCAGGTGTACGCCTACTTCGGCGACCTGCACGAGGCCCAGGACGTCGTTCAGGAGGCGTTCTGCCGGGCGCTCGCCCGATGGCGGCAGGTCTCCGGCTACGACGACCCCGCCGCCTGGGTCCGGCGGGTCGCCTGGAACCTCGCGACCAGCCGCTGGCGGAGACTGCGCGTGATGCGGGCGTTCCACCGACGCCAGCGCGGCGAGCCGGTCGTCGCGGGACCGGAACCGGACCACGTCGCGCTGGTCGAGGCCCTGGCCTCGCTGCCCGCCGCGCAGCGGCGGGCAATGGTGCTTCGCTATCTCGCCGACCTGCCGGTCGCGGAGATCGCCGACCGCGAGGGGGTGCCCGAAGGCACCGTCAGGTCATGGCTGCCTCGCGGTCGGGCCACGCTCGCCGCCCGGCTCGGCCCCGAACCCATGGAGAAGTCGCATGCCTGAGGACATCACCGAGGAGCAGACCCGGAACGCTTTCGCCCTCATGCGCGCGGAGACTCTGACACACATCCGCCCACCGGGAACCGCGGCGGCGCAGCGGACCGTACGGAACCGGCGCCGCACCGGAATCGCCGCCCTCGCCGCCGGCGTCGGGATCGTGGTGGCGGGTGGCTTCGCCGTGACCCACCTGGCCACCAGCGAGCGATCCGCCACCCCGCCTGCGGCACCGAGCCTGTCGCCGTCCCCGTCGGAACTGCCCGCCGAACAACTCGACCGCATGGCCGCCACAGCAGCCGCCGCGCTCGGGATCACCTCCGTGGACAACAAGCAGCGCAGACGTGAGGGCAAAGGACCGATCCTCATGATCGGCTCCGAGCCCGCCCGGCGCGGCGGCATCAGTGGCACCGGGTACAACGAGAACAAGACCGGCGTCTACGTGCTCGACGTCCTGTGCGTCGGGGAAGGGACGCTCCGGACGCGGTTCTGGGCCGCGACCTCGGGGGCGGACGAGGCCGGGAATCCGGCCCCCATCCCTCCCGACGCCGCCGAGGCGCAGGTGCCCTGCAGTGACAAGCCGGAGCGCGTAAGCCTCAGCGTGCGCGCGCCCTGGCCCAAGAAGGTCTACGTCTCGATCGAGCCGGACCAGGCGGCCGAAGGGCGCGCAGCGCACGCTTCCCTCGTCCGCGTGCCGTAGCACCGCCCTCGGGGCCTCGCTCGGTGCCCTGACCTTTCGCAACTGTCCGGCACACGGGTGGACGGACCAGGGTCGCGTGGTCAGTTCGACCGCTCGAGGAAACGCATGACGAGTCGAATCAGGTACTGACGCGCAGACAGGAGCGGACCAACTTTGCCCCACCGTGGTGGACGCTCACCTCGACCGATGCGGATCATCGCCACCCTGCTTTCTGAGACCTTCCTGTTGAGAAGCTCGTCCGGCACACCGCAACTGGGTTCATCCGCCTCGGTCTCGTTCCACTCGCGGAGGTCGCCGATCGCCGTCAGGATTTCCGTGCGCTCCTCGGTCGATGCCGCGGAATCGGCAGCCCGGCCCAGTTCGGCTAGCGCCTCGGCCGCCCTACCTCGAAAGCCGCTGATGACTTCCAACGCACCGAGGCGTGCGCCCGGATCGGAGAGGTAACTCAGATAGAGCGTGAGGCTGCTTTCCACGAGTTCTCGGCACAGCGACAACAGATCAACTGCCCGCCCATGCCAGTTGATCAGCTCTGGATGGGCCGCTTCCCCGTTCCCGAGGGTCCTGAGCAACGCGAACGCCTCGTTCGGATGCGGGACGTCACGCCGCTCCAGGCGTTCGACAACATCGCAAATTGCGTACGGTGTTGCTTCGAAGACGTTCTCGTTCCAGGCAAGGTCTTGCACCAGCAGCCTGAACGCGTTCAGGCGGACCTGTTCATCGGGGGATGAGAGGTCGGCAAGCGCGGCTGGAATGTGACTGGATCGCCCGACGAAGCAGACGAGCTCTGACCAGCGAACGTCTTCCGAAGGCATGGGAGGCATGGTCTCGCAATCAGCCAGGCAAGGCTACGGCGATAGCGAGGGCCTTGCCGCGTACATCATGATCCTGCCTTGCCAAGGTCACGACCTGTTGGGGAGTTGAGACCGTGATCCGGCGGAACGACCCGCTCGCTCTGATGACGATCGTCATGTGCACGGCGGCCGGCGCTTTCGGCCTCGTAACGCCCTCCCGCATCGTCGACACCCAGCAGTTGCTGCTGATGGTTCTCACGCCGCTCGGCACGTGCGTACTGCTCATGTACCTCGCGGGGCCGGCTGCCTTCGTGGCGGTGACCCGCACGCATGTCGTCGTGGGCAACCCGCTCGTCAGATACAGCGTTCCACGGTCACTGGTCGACGGAGTACGGCTCGACGGGTTCGACATCGAGCTGCGAGTCTCCGGGCACCCGCCTGTTCCGATTGCCGCCCTGACCCCCAGCGTGGGTGGCCATCACCGGGTGCATCCGGGCGGGTACCAGACGCGCTTGAACAAGATCGCGGCGCTCCTGGACCACACGCCGGCGACGCCCGTAGCCGGCACGATGGTGCGCCGCTACCGGTATGCGCACCTCGGTCTCTTGACGGTGGACGTGCTGGCTCTGGTCGGAATGGTGCTCTACATCAGAACCGAAACGCTCGCGTAGAAGCGAACCGTGCCCCTAC
>NZ_JAGPXV010000400.1:0-5481 GCF_018070405.1 Micromonospora sp. D75 | reverse complement strand
CGCGCCCGCGCTGGACCGGCCGCGCGACGGCGACCGACGGGGCCGGGGCGGCGCCGGTGGCGACCGCCTCGACGAAGTCGCGCGCCTGGTGGGTGAAGGAGTGCTCGTAGCCGATGATGTGGCCGGCCGGCCACCACGCACCCAGGTACGGATGGTCCGGCTCGGTCACCAGGATCCGGCTGAAGCCCTGCTCGGCGGCGGGCCGGGTGGCGTCCAGGAACTCCAGCTCGTTGAGGCGTTCCAGGTCGAACACGACGCTGCCGCGCGAGCCGTTGATCTCGACCCGCAGGGCGTTCTTGCGGCCGGTGGCGAACCGGGTCGCCTCGTACGTGGCGAGCGCTCCCCCGTCGAGCCGGGCCACGAACACCGCCGCGTCGTCCACTGTCACCTGGCCCATGGCGCTGCCGTTGCCGTCGGCCTGCGCGGCCAGGCCGCTCGACCCGGCGACGAGTGGCCGCTGGCGGACGAACGTCTCGGTCAGCGCGCTGACCCCGCTGACGAGCTGACCTGTGACGTGCTGGGTCAGGTCGATGATGTGCGCGCCGATGTCGCCGAGCGCGCCGGAGCCCGCCCTGTCCTTCTGCAACCGCCACACCAGCGGGAACTGCGGGTCGACGATCCAGTCCTGGAGGTAGACCGCCCGGACGTGCCGGATCTCGCCGATCCGCCCGTCGGCCACCAGCTGCCGCATCAGGGCGACAGCCGGCACCCGCCGGTAGTTGAAGCCGCACATCGCGCGTACCCCGGACTCGCGGGCCCGGGCCGCGGCCCCGGTCATCTCGCGGGCCTCGGCGACGCTGTTCGCCAGCGGCTTCTCGCACAGCACGTGCTTGCCCGCGGCGAGCGCGGCGAGCGCGATCTCGCGGTGGCTGTCCCCCGGCGTGCAGATGTCGACCACGTCGATCTCGTCGGACTCGACGAGCCGCCGCCAGTCGGTGGTGTAGCCGTCCCAGCCGAGCCGGTCGGCGGCCTCGGCCACCTTCGGCTCGTCCCGGCCGCAGACGAGCGCCATCCGTACCCGGGACGGCAGGTCGAACACCCGGTTCACGGTGCGCCACGCCTGGGAGTGCGCGGCGCCCATGAACGCGTAGCCGACCATGCCGACCCGCAGGATGCTGTCGTGACTGGACAAGGTGGGTCTCCCCCCGTGTGTCAGAACCCGAGCTTCAGGTAGTCGCTCGCGTTCTCCTTGGTGATCGTCTCGGAGGCGAGCACGATCTCCTTCGGTACCTGGAGTTCGACCAGGTCGGACATGCCCTTGCCCTGGCCGATCAGGCGGGCCAGGGAGATGGCCGAGGAGGCCATCGACGGGCTGTAGGTGACTGTGGCCTTGAGGACCGTGTTGTCGGCGGCGATGTCCTCCATGGCCTTCTTGGAGCCGGCGCCGCCGACCATGATGAATTCCTTGCGGTTGGCCTGGTTGACGGCCGCGAGCACGCCGATGCCCTGGTCGTCGTCGTGGTTCCAGACCGCGTCGATCTTCGGCAGTGCCTGGAACAGGCCGGTGGCGGCCTGCTGGCCGGAGTCGACTGTGAACTCGGCGGGGCGCCGGTTGGCGACCTTGAACCCGTACGAGGCGAGCGTGTCGGCGAACCCCTTGGACCGTTCCTGGGTCAGCTCCAGCGACTCGATGCCGGGGATCTCGCCGATCACCGGGTTGCTCACGCCCTTGGTCTTGAGCTGCTCGGCGATGTACGTGGCGGCGGCCACCCCCATGCCGTAGTTGTCGCCCTTGATCTGGCACCGGTAGGCGCGCGCGTCCGGGAAGGCCCGGTCCAGGTTCACCACCGGAATGCCGGCCTTCATCGCCTCCAGGCCGAACGCGTTGAGTTCCTTGCCGTCGTGCGGCAGCAGCACGATCACGTCGGGCTTCTGCGAGATCAGCGTGGACAGCGCCGCCCGCTGGGCCGCCGCGTCCGCGCCCGCCTCGACCGACTTCAGCTCCACGTCCTGGTACGCCCCGGCCTGCGCCTTGGCGTTGTTGGTGATGGCGGCGATCCAGCCGTGGTCGGCGGCCGGGGCGGAGAAGCCGATGGTCACCTTCTTGCCCGGCTCGGTGTTGGCGCCGGAACCGGCCGCCTTGGTCTGTGCCTCGGTCGGGCTCTGCTCGTTGCTGGTGCAGCCGGCGAGCAGCACCCCGGCGGAGACTGCGGCCCCGCCGAAGAGCAGCCGGCGGCGGGACAGGTCATGGCGCGGTGTTCTCATGACGCCTCCTGGGATGAGGTGGTGGGGTGGTTTCGGGTGTGGCGGGCCGGACCGCAGTCGGTACGACTGCAGCCGGGGTGCGCGCGGGTGGGGTCAGGTGGTGGTGGCCCGGTTACGGGCGAGGAACTGGGTGAGGCTGCCGAACTGCACCTGCTGGACCAGGACGGCGGCGACGATGATGCCGCCCTTGACCATGTTCTGGGCCTCGGCGGAGAGGTTGTTGATGGCGAACAGGTTGGTGATCGTGGAGAAGATGATCACCCCGAGCAGGGAGCCGATGATCGTGCCCCGCCCGCCGCTGAGCAGCGTGCCGCCGATGATCGCGGCGGCGATCGCGTCCAGCTCGTAGAGGTTGGCCATCGCCGCCTGCGCGGAGGTGGCCTGCGCGGTCAGCATGACCGCGGCGATGCCGCAGCACAGGCCGGACAGCGCGTAGAGGAGCACGGTGTGCCGGCGCACGTTGATGCCGGCGAGCCGGGCCGCCTCCGGGTTGCCGCCGACCGCCACCGTACGGCGGCCGAACGTGGTCCGGTTCAACAGCACCCAGCCGGCCGCCACCACCGCCACCAGGATGTAGACGAGCAGCGGGATGCCGAGCACGTTCGTGCTGGCGATGCCGTTGATGAACGTGTTGCCCGACACCTGGGTCTGCTTGTCGGAGATCTCCGCCGCCAGCCCCCGGGCGGCGACGAGCATCGCCAGCGTGGCGATGAACGGCACCAGCCGCCCGTACGACACGAGCAGCCCGTTCACCACGCCGACGGCGAGCCCGACGGTCAGCGCGGTGAAGATCATGCCGCCCGCGCCGTAGCTCTGCGTGGCGACAGTGGTGCACCAGACCCCGGCCAGCGCGACGATCGCGCCGACCGACAGGTCGATGCCGCCGCCGATGATCACGAAGGTCATGCCGACGGTGACCACGCCGACCACCGAGGCGAGCTTGAGAATGGTGAGCGTGTTGCCCCACACCCAGTTCGGGTCGCCGTAGAGGTCGGGGCGGGTCAGGATGCCGATGACCACCAGCACGACGAGCGTGGCGAGCAGGCCGAGGTTGCGCTTGACGCCCTCCCCGCCGTCGCCGCGCCACCAGGAGAGCTTCGCCGGCGCGTCGACCTTGGCGGTCTCCGTCCGCTCCACCGGCGGCGACTGCGCGGGCAGGGCGGATTCGGTTACATCGCTCATGCCGGTGCGCCTTCCATGAGGGACCCCGCCATGACGAGGTCGAGCACGGTGTTCTCGTCCAGTTCGCCGGCCGGCGCCTCGCGGACCACCCGGCCCTCCCGCATCACCAGCACCCGGTCGGCCAGGCCCAGCACCTCGGGCACCTCGCTGGAGACCAGCAGCACCCCGACGCCCCGGGCGGCCAGATCGCGGATCACCTGGTACAGCTCGGCGCGGGCGCCCACGTCCACGCCCCGGGTCGGCTCGTCGAGCAGCAGCAGCCGGGTGTCACCGAGCAGCCACCGGCCGACCACCACCTTCTGCTGGTTGCCGCCGGACAGCGTGCGCACCGGCCGCCGTACGTCGCGGGGCCGCAGCTCCAGCGACTCGGCGATCCGGTCCGCCTCGGCGCGTTCCCGCCCGGCGTCGGTGAACCCGAGGCGGGCGTACCTGCCGAACGTGGCGAGCGTGACGTTGCGGTAGATCGGTTCACCCAGCAGCAGCGCCTGGCTCTTGCGCTCCTCCGGCGCCATGCCCATCCCGGCCCGTACCGCCGCGCCCACACTCCCGCGACGCAGCGTCCGGCCGTTCACCCGGACCGTCCCGGCGTGCGCCCGGCGCGCGCCGAAGATGGTCTCCAGCAGCTCCGACCGGCCCGAGCCGACCAGCCCGGCGATGCCGACGATCTCTCCCGCCCGGACCCGGAGCGAGACGTCGGCGAACTCGCCGGGCCGGGTCAGCCCGTCCACCCGCAGCAGCTCCGCGCCACCCCCGTGGTCGGCCGGGCGCTGCGGGAAGACGTACTCGATGGTCCGGCCCGTCATCCGGGCGACCAGGTCGCGGGTCGGCGTCTCGCGGGCCGGCAGGCTCGCCGCCGTGGTCCGGCCGTCCTTGAGTACGGTGACCCGGTCGCCGATCTCGCGGATCTCCTCCAGCCGGTGCGAGATGTAGATGACAGCGATGCCCTGCGCGGTGAGTTCCCGGATGATCCGGAACAGGTTCGCCACCTCGTCGTGGGCCAGCACCGCGCTCGGCTCGTCCATGATGATCAGCCGGGCCTCGTGGGAGAGCGCCCGCGCCATGCTGACGATCTGCTTGCCGGCGGCGGGCAGGTGCCGCACCAGCCGCCCCGGCGGGATCTCCGGGTGGCCGAGCCGGGCCAGGATCTGCCGGGTACGCCGGGCCATGTGCCCCCGCCGGACGAAGCCGAACCGGCGCGGCTCGTGGCCGAGGAACGCGTTCTCCGCCTCCGACAGGTCGTCGACCAGGTCGAGTTCCTGGTAGATGGTGGCGATGCCGGCGCGCATGGCGGCCTGCGGGTTGGCGAACGACGCCGGCTCGCCCCGCCACACGACCTCGCCGGAGTCCGGCCGGTGCACCCCGGCCAGCACCTTGATCAGCGTGGACTTGCCGGCGCCGTTCTGCCCCAGCAGGCAGTGCACCTCGCCGGCGCGTACCTCCAGTTGCACGCCGTCGAGCGCGCGTACCCCCGGGAACGTCTTGACGACGTCGGTGAGGCGCAGGACCACCTCGCCCGCGACGGCGTCCGCGGGCGCCTCGACCAGTGGTTTCCCGGTGTCGCTCATGCTGCTTCTCCGAACGCGAGGTCGCTGGCCAGCACGGCCGCGCCGGCGACGCCGGCGCGCGGGCCCAGTTCGGACAGGACGACCGGCAGGTTGCCGGTGGCCAGCGGCAGCGAACGGCGGTAGACCACGCTGCGGATCTCGGCGAGCAGGATGTGGCCGAGCTGGGCCAGTCCGCCGCCGATCACGATCATCGACGGGTTTGTGAAGCTGACCAGCCCGGCCAGCACGCTGCCGACCCGCCGGCCGCCGTCCCGGATGAGCTGGATGCAGGAGACGTCCCCCTCGATCGCCCCCTGCGCCACGTCCAGCGCGGTCACCACACCCCGGGCGGCGAACCGCTCGGCCAGCGCCGGGGAGACCTCGGTGCGGGCCGCGACAGTCGCCTCGCGGGCCAGCGCGGCGCCGCTGAACACCGCCTCCAGACAGCCGACGTTGCCGCAGGAACACATCGGACCGTTCGGGTCGACCTGGATGTGGCCGATGTCCCCGGCGCAGCCGTCGGTGCCCCGGTAGACCTCGCCGTGCAGGT
>NZ_JAGPXV010000040.1:0-18607 GCF_018070405.1 Micromonospora sp. D75 | reverse complement strand
GCCGACGATGTACGCTCCCGCCCGTTCTGTGCCCCGTGCCCGCCGCGCCGCCGTCGCCGCGCCGCGCCCAGCCCTCCCCGGACCTCGTCGAGGCGCGGTCCGGACCCGTCTGGCCGCGCTCGCCGCGCTCGCCGCCGTCCTGTTCGCCGCCGGCTGCGCCGGTGACGCCGGCGGATCGGGCGGCGACGCGAGGTGGCAGGCCGGTCAGGGCGGCGGGTCGACCGGCGCGGCCGGACCCGCCACCGGTGACCAGCCCGCGGCGCCGAACGCCCCCGACGAGCCGTCGATCTCGCTCACCGCGACCGGCGACGTGATCATGGGCAACGCCCCGGACCGGCTGCCGCCCAACGGTGGCAAGGGCTTCTTCGACGACGTGAAGTCGGCGCTCAAGGGTGACCTGGTGATGGGCAACCTGGAGGAGCCGCTCACCGACGACACCGGCGCCGGCAAGTGCGGCCCGCAGCCGAAGAACTGCTACCAGTTCCGGGCGCCGCCCGGCTACGCCGCGCACCTGCGCTCGGCCGGGTTCCAGCTGCTCAACCAGGCCAACAACCACGGCTACGACTACGGCCGCCAGGGCTACGAGAACACCCAGTCGGCGCTGGAGGCGCACGGGCTCAAGCACACCGGCGCGCCCGGGGAGATCACCGTGGTGGACGTCAAGGGCGTCAAGGTCGCCGTGGTGGGCTTCTCGTCGTACCCCTGGTCCAACAGCCTGGTCGACCTGAACGCCGCCAAGCAGGTGATCGAGATGGCCAAGGAGGCGGCCCAGATCGTCGTGGTGCAGGTGCACATGGGCGCCGAGGGGTCGGACAAGACCCGGGTGAAGCCGGGCACCGAGATGTTCTTCGGCGAGAACCGTGGCGACCCGATCCGCTTCTCCCGCACCGTCATCGACGCCGGGGCCGACCTGGTCATCGGCCACGGTCCGCACGTGCTTCGCGGGATGGAGTTCTACAAGGGGCGGCTGATCGCGTACAGCCTGGGCAACTTCGCCGGCGGCGGGAAGTCGCTGAACAGCTCCGGGCGACTCGGCTGGGGCGGCGTGCTCAAGGTGTCGCTCACCGCCGAGGGGAAGTTCGTCGGCGGCACGTTCACCTCCACCGTGATGAACGGAGTGGGACGCCCGTCGGTCGACCGGCAGAACCGTGGCCTCGGGCTGGTCCGCGAGCTGAACGGGGCCGACTTCCCGGACACCGGCGCGAAGCTCGACGCGACCGGGAGGATCACCGCGCCCGCGGGTGGCTGAGCGCACGACCACCGCGCCGAGCCGCCGGAGCGTCGGCCCCGCGACGTAGGCTGGCCCACGTGACCACGCGCTCCCCCGAGACCGACCTCGGCCGTACGCGCCGCGCCCGGCGCATCGGCCGCGTGCTGACCGAGACGCACCCCGACGCGCACTGTGAACTCGACCACTCCAACGCGCTGGAGCTGGCCGTCGCGACGATCCTGTCCGCCCAGTGCACCGACAAGAAGGTCAACGAGGTCACGCCGAAGCTGTTCGCCCGCTACCGCACCGCGGCCGACTACGCCGGGGCGGACCGCGCCGAGCTGGAGGAGCTGATCCGGCCCACCGGGTTCTACCGCAACAAGACCAGCTCCCTGATCAACCTCGGGCGCGCGCTCTGCGAGCGGTACGACGGCGAGGTGCCCGGGCGGCTCGACGACCTGGTGACCCTGCCCGGGATCGGCCGCAAGACCGCGAACGTCATCCTCGGCAACGCCTTCGGCGTCCCCGGCATCACCGTCGACACGCACTTCCAGCGGCTGGTGCAGCGGTGGGCGCTCACCACCGAGACCGACCCGGTGAAGATCGAGCACGCGATCGGCGCGCTCTACCCGAAGCGCGACTGGACGATGCTGTCGCACCGGGTGATCTTCCACGGCCGCCGGGTCTGCCACGCCCGCAAGCCCGCCTGCGGCGCGTGCACGCTGGCGAAGCTGTGTCCCGCGTACGGCACCGGGCCGACCGAGCCGGCCGCCGCGGCCAAGCTGCTCAAGGGCCCCCGGGCCCGTGACCTGGCGGTGGCCGTCGGCCTCGACCCCGACCTGGTGCCGCAGCAGGCCGCCGCGGCGGACGTGCCGTGATGCGCCGTCTCGCGTACCTTCTCGTCCCGCTGCTGCTCGCGGTGGCGGGCTGCACCGCCACGGCCGACGAGCCGGAACGTCCGGCGCCGGCGACCCGGGCCGAGCGCCCCTCGCCGTTCGCCGACTGTGCTCCGCTGACCGTCGTGCCCGCCGCCGCGGCTCCGACGCCCGCCGGTAAGGCCGGGGACCAGCTCCCCGACCTGACGCTCAACTGCTTCACCGGCGGCGCGCCGGTGAACCTGCGCGACGTCAAGGGCCCGGCGGTGATCAACGTGTGGGCGTCCTGGTGCCCGCCGTGCCGCAAGGAGCTGCCCGCGTTCCAGCGGCTCAGCGAGCGGGCCGACGGCCGGTTCCAGGTCATCGGCGTGAACAGCCGGGACAGCCGCGGCGGCGCGCAGTCCATCGGCGAGGACTACGGCGTCGGCTTCCCGATGCTGCTCGACCAGGGCGACGCGTTCCAGCGCGCGCTGGAACGCAACGCGTTCCCGCTCACAGTGCTCGTCGACGCCGACGGGCGGATCCGGCACACCGACGCCACCGGCGCGCTCGACGACGCCCGCCTCGCCGCGCTGCTCCAGCGCCACCTCGGGGTGAAGGTATGACCCGACGGCCGCCGGGGTGGTTCGACCCGCTGCTGGGCCGGCTCGGCACCGCGCGCGCGGAAGACTTCACCCGCATCGTCACGCCGGAGCGCGGCGGCCGGGAGAGCGCCGTGCTGGTGCTGCTCGGTGAGGAGCCCGGCGCCGGGCCGGACGTGCTGGTCCTCCAGCGCGCCGCGACGCTGCGCAACCACGCCGGTCAGCCGGCGTTTCCCGGCGGCGCCGCCGACCCGGAGGACGCCGACGCCCGCGCCACCGCGCTGCGCGAGGCGAACGAGGAGGTCGGGCTCGACCCCGGCAGCGTCACCGTGCTGGCCGAGCTGCCCCGGCTCTGGATCCCGGTCAGCGACTTCGTGGTCACGCCGGTGCTCGCCTGGTGGCACGACCCGCACCCGGTGCACCCGCGCGAGCCGGCCGAGGTCGCGCACGTGGCCCGGCTGCCGGTCACCGAGCTGGTCGACCCGGAGAACCGGATGCGGGTCCGTCATCCGAGCGGCTGGACCGGCCCGGCGTTCTCGGTGCGCGGCATGCTGGTCTGGGGCTTCACCGCCGGCGTGATCGACCGGTTGCTGGAGATGGGCGGCTGGTCCCGGCCCTGGCCGCGCTCACAGGTGGTGGAGCTGCCGCCGGTCGACGCCACACCCGCGCCGTCGGCGGGCACCGAACCGGCCGACGAGACACCCGTGCGTTGATCACCGGTACGCATCCTCGGGTCACGTTCCGCGAGCGCTGAGCCGAGCACGGGCCCGGTGCCCGTACCCTTGGGGCGTGTCCGCCGTGGATCTCGTCCTTCTCCTGCTCATGCTCGTGTTCGCGATCAGCGGATACCGTCAGGGTTTCGTCATCGGGGCCCTGTCGTTCTCCGGCTTCTTCCTGGGCGCGCTGCTCGGCCTCCAGGTCGGGCCGCTGATCGCCCAGCAGTTCACGGCGAGCGGCACCCGCGTGCTGGTCTCCCTGGTGGCGATCTTCGGGCTCGCGGTGCTCGGGCAGGCGCTGGCCGGCTGGCTCGGCTCCAACCTGCGGGCGGCCATCACCGGGCCGGCCGGGCGGAAGGTCGACGACGTCGGCGGCGCGTTCATCTCGGTCATCGCGGTCATGCTGGTGGCCTGGCTGGTCGCCGTGCCGCTCGGCTCCTCCTCGGTGCCGTGGCTGGCCTCCTCGGTCCGTAACAGCGCGCTGCTCACCGTCGTCGACCAGGTGCTGCCGGACAAGGCGCAGGACCTGTCCACCGCGCTGCGCGACACCGTCGACACCAACGGCTTCCCGGACGTGTTCGGCGATCTCGCGCCGACCCGGGCCCGGCAGGTCGCCCCGCCCGACCCGGCGTTGGCCAACTCGCAGGTGGTGCAGAACAGCAGGCGGTCGGTGGTGAAGGTGCTCGGCTCCGCGCCGAGCTGCTCGCGCCGCATCGAGGGCTCCGGCTTCGTGTACGCCGACGACCGGGTGATGACGAACGCGCACGTGGTCGCCGGCACCCGCTCGGTGGCGGTGGAGCTGCGCGGCGAGCGGTACGACGGCGAGGTCGTCGTCTACGACCCGGACCGGGACCTCGCCGTGCTCTACGTTCCCGGGCTGCCCGGCCCGTCGCTGCGCTTCGCCGCCGGTCAGGCCGCCACCGGCGCGGACGCGATCGTGCTCGGCTTCCCGCTCGACGGCCCGTACGACGCCCGCCCGGCCCGGATCCGGGACGTCGACCGGATCACCGGTCCGGACATCTACTCGGCCGGGGACGTCACCCGGGAGATCTACACGATCCGGGCGCTGGTCCGCAGCGGCAACTCCGGTGGCCCGCTGGTCTCCTCGAACGGTCTGCGCGAGCAGGGCGAACGGGATCATCACCAGGAACGCGGCGGCGGTGGCCAGGGAGAGCCGCAGACCCAGTGAGTGGTCCCGGTCGAGGCGGCGGCTCCGCCACGACCGGCGGCGCGTGACAGTCGCCCCGGTGGTGTCCATGGGGGCTTCCCTACCCAGGAACGGGCGCGGTCAGACCACCGCGTCGGTCAGCGACGGATCTGCCGGAACCGGCGCACCATCAGCGCGCTGCCGGTGATCAACGCCACGAACAGCGCCAGGCCGCTCCAGAGCCGCTCCGGGGCGCCCACGACGGTCTGCCCCGCCGGCAGCGCCGACCAGCCCTCCGGCCTGCGCCCCAGCGGGTCGCCGCCGCGGCCCGCCGCCGCGGCCCGGGTGTCGCGTCCGTCCTCCGGGGCCGGCCCGAAGCCCACCACGCCGGGAGAGTCGTTGTCGTCCAGCGGGTTGTGACCCACCGACGGCACGTCGGCGGTCAGCGCCGCCACCGGGTCCACCAGGCCGTAGCCGAACCGGTCGTCGCGTCCGGTCGGGCCGAGGTCCCGGGCGGTGCTGATCAGCCGGTTGACCACGTCCCCGGCGGACATCTTCGGGTACCGCGAGCGGACCAGCGCGGCGGTCGCGGCCACCAGCGGCGCGGCGAAGCTCGTCCCCTGCACCCGCCAGTAGCCCCCCTCCGGCCGCGCGCCGTAGAGCGCGGTGGCGGGTGCGCTGAGGACCGTCTCGTGGCCGGTGATCGAGCCGGACCAGAGGTTCTCGCCGGAGCGTTCCAGCCCGGCGACGGCCAGCACGCCGGGCTCCCGGGCCGGATACCAGACCTTGGTGGTCGTCGAGGTGGCCAGGTTGCCGGTGCAGGCGACCACCACCACGTCCCGGGCGAAGGCGTAGTCGAGCGCCGCGGCCAGGGCCGCGCTGTCGCTGCTGCCGCCCAGCGACAGGTTGACCACTCCGGCGCCGTTGTCCACCGCCCAGCGCACCGCCTTGGCGATGATGAGCGCGTCGTCGTAGCGGTTCTCGGCGTCGAGCACCCGGACCGGGAGGATCTTGGCGTCCGGCGCCAGCCCCACCACGCCCCGGTCGTCGTCGGCCCGCCCGGCGATCAGCCCGGCCACGGTGGTGCCGTGCCCCACCGGATCAGGCCCGTCCGAGCCGTCCGGAGTCACCAGGTCGAGGCCGGGCAGGACCTGGCCGGCCAGGTCGGGATGCGATCCGTCCACACCGGAATCGATCACCGCGACCACCACGCCGCGCCCGGTCGAGGTGCGCCAGGCGGTCTTCGCCCGCAGCTTCTCCAACTGCCACTGCTCGTCGCGGACGTGGTCGCCGCGGAGCACCCGGTCGGGAGCCGCCAACTGCCGCTGAGAGGCGGCGACCGGGACGGACGGCGCGGCCTGTGCCGGCGGCGTCAGCGGACCGGCGACGACGACCAGCGCCGACGCGACGGCCAGCAACGCGCGCCGGGCGACGCGCCGGGGCGGCCCACCGGGCAGGCCCTGCCGATCCCTGGTCACATTCCCCAGCCGTTCCGTCGCGTCAGACACATGCCGCTCGGAGATTACCGGTTGTCCCGGCCGTCACGGGCCAACTCGGCACTTCGGATCACCCGGGCGGAAGATGCGCCACCTGCACCAGGCGCACCCCCTCACGACGGGTGACCAGACGGGCCCGGCCCGGCGGCAGCGGCCCGGCCTTCACCTGACCGACGAGCGCGCCCTCCTCCGGGCCGCCCGACATCACCAGCCCGGCCGTGGACAACTCCCGCAGTCGCTGCACGATCGGCTCGTACGCGGTCCGTCCCGCCCCGCCGGTCCGCCGCGCCAGCACCAGATGCAGCCCGACGTCCCGGGCGTGCGGCAGGTGCTCCTCCAGCGCGCGCAGCGGGTTCGTCGGGCCGCCGGCCACCAGGTCGTAGTCGTCCACCAGCACGAACAGCTCCGGCCCCTGCCACCAGGACCGGCTGCGCAGTTGAGCCGGGGTCACCTCCGGTCCGGGCTGCCGCCCCGCGAGGTAGCCGGCGGCCGACTCGATCAGCTCGGCGGTGTGCGGCGCCGCCGTGCCGTACCCGATCAGGTGTGGAGTGTCGATCACGCCCATCAGGCTGCGCCGGTAGTCCACGAGCATCACCCGGGCCTGCTCCGGGGTGAACCGGTTGACGATCGACGTGGCGAGCGCGCGCAGGAACGACGACTTGCCGCACTCGGCGTCGCCGAAGACCATGAAGTTCGGCTCGGTGGCGAAGTCCAGCACCACCGGGGCGAGGTCCGCCTCCGCCACGCCGATCGGGAACGCCAGCCCGGTTGTCGCGCTCTGGTCCAGCTCGGCGTAGGGCAGCACCGGCGGCAGCAGCCGCACCCGGGGCGCGGGCGGACCGGTCCACGCCCCGGCGACCGCCTTCACCAGGTCGGCGGTCTCGCCGCCGAGCGCGTCGACCCGGGGCACGGCGGTGAGGAAGTGCAACCCGCCGGCGGTGATGCCCCGCCCCGGCCGCTCCTCCGGCACCGTCGCCGCCAGCGCCCGCTTGACCACCACCGAGTCGGCCGGGTCGCCCAGGCGCAGCTCCAGGCGGGAGCCGAACAGGTCGCGGATCGCCGGGCGGAAGTCCGACCAGCGCAGCGCGGTCGCCACCACGTGCACCCCGTACGCCAGGCCGCGAGTGGCCAGTTCGGTGACCAGCGGTTCCAGGTCCTCGTACTCGCCGCGCAGGGTGTTCCAGCCGTCCACCACCAGGAACACGTCGCCGAAGGCGTCGGTCGCGCCCGCCGCCCGGCGCTGTCGCCACGCGGCCATCGACTCCACGCCCGCCTCGGCGAAGCGCCGCTCCCGCTCCGCGAGCAGGCCGGCGACCTCGCCGACGGTACGGCGCACCGCGGTGCCGTCGGAGCGCCCGGTGACACCGCCCACGTGTGGCAGGTCGCGCAACGTGCCCAGCGTGCCGCTGCCGAAGTCGAGGCAGTAAACCTGCACCTCGGCCGGGGTGTGGGTGAGCGCCAGCGCGCAGACCAGGGTGCGCAGCAGGCTGGACCGGCCGCTGCGGGTGGTGCCGACCACCGCGACGTGCCCGGCCGCGCCGTCCAGCGCCAGCCAGAGCAGGTCACGCCGCTGCTCGAACGGCTTGTCCACCACCGCCACCGGCACCTGCAGCGCCCCGTGCAGCTCCGGGTTGGCGACGGTGAGCCCGCGTACCGGGTCGGCGCCGACCGGGCCGAGCAGCTCGTCCAGGGCGGGCGAGGCGTCCAGCGGCGGCAGCCACACCTGGTGCGCCGGCGGGCCCTGCCCGGACAGCCGGTCCACCAGCAGGTCCAGCAGCGTCTCGCCGCTGTCGTCCTCGGCGGGGAGAGCGGCGGGCGTGGCCGGCTCGGGCACCGGCACCAGATGGGTGGAGAAGGCGAGCACCCGCGACTCACCGGCGTCGGGCGCGCCCGCCGGCCCGCCGCGCCGGTGGACCGCGCCGGAGACGTACGCGGCCTTGAACCGCACCAGCGGGTCGGTGCCGGAACGCAGGTAGCCGTGCCCCGGGCTGCGCGGCAGTTCGTGCGCGTCCGGCACGCCCAGCACCGTCCGCGACTCCAGCGCCGAGAACGTCCGCAACCCGATCCGGTACGACAGGTGCGTGTCCAGCCCGCGCAACCGCCCCTCCTCCAGCCGCTGGCTGGCCAGCAGCAGGTGCACCCCGAGCGACCGGCCCAGGCGGCCGATCTGCACGAACAGGTCGATGAAGTCGGGCTTGGCGGACAGCAGCTCGGAGAACTCGTCGCAGATCAGCAGCAGTGACGGCAGCGGCGCCAGCGGCGAGCCGGCCGCCCGGGCGCGCTCGTAGTCGCGCACGCTCGCGAAGTTGCCCGCCCGGCGCAGCAGTTCCTGCCGGCGCATCAGCTCACCGTTTATCGCGTCCACCATCCGGTCCACCAGTGGCAGCGCGTCAGCCAGGTTGGTGATCACGGCGGCGGTGTGCGGCAGCCGCTCGAACGGCGCGAACGTGGCACCGCCCTTGAAGTCGACGAGCACGAAGTTGAGCTGCTCCGAGCTGTGCGTGGCGGCCAGCCCGAGCACGAGCGTGCGCAGCAGCTCCGACTTGCCGGAGCCGGTCGCGCCGATCAGCAGGCCGTGCGGGCCCATGCCGTCCTGAGCCGACTCCTTCAGGTCGAGGTCGATCGCGCCGCCGTCCGCGCCAACCCCGATCGGCACCCGCAGCCGGTCCCGCGCGGCCCGGGGCGCCCAGCCCTGCTCTGCGGTGAAGCCGTCCGGGTCACCGAGCCCGAGCAGCTCGGGCAGGCCGGGTTCGGCGCCGGGCGGCGCGTCCGGCCCGCGTACCGTGCCGGCGAGCCGCAGCGGCGCGAGCCGCCGGGCCACCGCCTCGGCGTCGGCGGTCGCCAGCGCGTCGGCGGCGCCCACCTCGGCGTGCCCCTCGGCGGAGTGCGAGTGCAGCCGGCCGTCGACCAGGTCGAGCAGGAGGGCGTACCGGTCGAGCAGCCGGGGCGGCGGGGTGTCCAGGTCGAGCACGGTGACCGCGTCGATGCCGCCGTCGCCGGCCAGGTCGGTGGCCCCGGTCAGGTCGCCGCCGTCGAGCACCACCACGACGTGCGGCCCGTCCGTGGCCACGCCGTGCGGACTGAACCGCGACCGGGCGCCGAGCACGTCGTGCAGCAGCCGTTCCAGGTCGGCGGCGGAACTGGTGACCAGCCGCACCGGGCCGAGCGCGTCGGTACGGCTCGGGTGGTGGGCGTGCGGCAGCCACTTGACCCACTCCCAGGCGGCCCGGCGTTCCGGCCCGGAGCAGACCGCGATCAGCAGCTCGTCCGGCGCTTGGAAGACGGCGAGCTGGGTGAGCACCGCCCGGGCCAGCGCCTGCGCGGCGGGCGATCCGGTGCCGCGTACCGGGCCGGCCGGCCCGCGCACGAAGACCCGGGCGAAGCTGCGCAGCGACAGCGCCACCGGCAGGTCCGGCACCACCGAGTACGCGTCCAGGAAGCGCCGCAGCGCCCCGGCCGTCATCGGCTCCAGCTCCTCCAGCGGGCGGGTGACCGGCGGGACCAGCGGGGTGGCCAGCGTCTGCGGCCCGACACCGACCCGGACCACGGCGAAGTCCCCGTCGCCGGGCCGCCGTTCCCAGACCCGGTGGCTGTCGACAGTCGACCAGAGTCGCCCCGGATCGGGATGGCGGTAGGACAGGCCGGCACGCTGCGCGCCGGCGGTCTCCCGTACGCGGCGGCGCAGCGTGGCCAGGTGCCGCAGGTACTCCCGGCGGGCGGCCATCAGCTCGGACTTCTTCGGCCCGGCGCTGCCCCAGGTGGTCACCAGCATCGCCAGCGAGGAGAGGCCGAACATGCCGCCCACCACGTACGAGTAGGCCCCGCCGCCCCGGCCGAACATCATCGCCATGGCCACCGTCCCGCCGAGCATCGGCAGCACCATCAGCGCCTGCTGCCAGCGCCCGCCGGCAGCCACCGGGATCTCCGGCGGGGCCTCGACCGGCAGCTCGCCGACCGGGATCTCCGGGGCCGGGCGGCGTGGAGGCCGCTTGATGACGACAGTGGACACTCACCCTCCCCGGAAGTGGCTCTGGGTAACCCGAGCCTGGCTCATCGTAGGTAAAGTCCTCTCGTCCGTCAGCCCACTGTTCCCGCTCGATATGGAGGTGCCTCGATGACAAGCGGGCTCGCCCGGGTCACCATCAGCGCGCCCCGGCGGCGGGTCGACGTGGCCCTACCGGAGCAGGTCCCCCTGGCCGAGCTGCTGCCCGAGGTGCTCCGGCACGCCGGGGAAGGCCTGGCCGACGACGGGGAACGGCACGGCGGCTGGGTGCTGCGCCGCACCGACGGCGGGGTGCTCGCCACCGCGCAGGCGCTCCTGCCGCAGGGCGTCCGCGACGGCGAGGTGCTGCACCTGGTGCCGGCCCGTGCCGAGTGGCCCGAGCTGGAGTACGACGACGTGGTCGAGGCGATAGTCGACGGGGCCCGGCGCCGGGGCGCCGCCTGGACGGGCCGCGCCACAAGGGCCGCCGCGCTCGGCGGCGCCGCCGTACCCCTGGCCGTCGGGCTGGTCGCCGTGGTCGCGGCCGGATCGGCCGGCGCCGTGGGCTCGACCGGCGCGGCGGGTTCGGAGCCGGTGGCCGGGTGGCCGAGGTGGGCGGCCAGCGCCTCGATGGTCGGGTACTCCCAGATCAGGGTCGCGGACAGGGTACGGCCCAGCCACGTCTCCAGTTCGCCCACGAGCCCGACCATCTCCACCGACTGCAGCCCGTACGTGGCGACGGGCCGGGTGGGGTCCACCGCCTGCGGGCTGATCCCCAGCCGGGCGGCCAGCTCCGCCACGAGGCGCTGCTCGACCTCGGCGCGACCGGGCGCGGCCACGGCCGGTGCCGGCGTGCTGCCCGCACCGCCGGTGACGTGTTCCGGGTCGGCCGCGCTCCAGCGCGCCAGCACCGTGAGGTCGCCGGTGAGGAAGGACTGCCGGGCGGCCCGCCGTTGCAGCTTTCCGCTGGAGGTCTTCGGGATGCTGCCCTGCTTGATCAGGACCACGTCGTGCACCTGGAGGCCGTGCTCCTGGGCGACCGCGCCGCGGATCGCCGTGACGACGCGCTCGGCGTCGAGCCGGGCGCGGCTGCCGCCGACCTCCTGGATGACGACGAGCCGCTCCTCGCCGTCGACCTCCACCGAACAGGCCACGCCGCAGCCCGGACGCAGCGTCGGATCGCTCTGCTCGACCGTCACCTCGATGTCGCTCGGGTAGTGGTTCCGCCCGGCGATGATGATCAGGTCCTTGTGCCGGCCGGTGACGAACAGCTCCCCGTCGTCGGTCAGGAAGCCCAGGTCGCCGGTGCGCAGGAACGGGCCGTCGCCGCTGCCGGCGAGCCGGGCCCGGAAGGTCTCCTCGCTCTCCTGCGGGCGTCCCCAGTAGCCCTGGGCGACGCTGCCGCCACCGAACCAGATCTCGCCGACCCGGCCGGCCGGGAGCCGCTCGCAGGTAGCGGGGTCGACGATGACCAGCTCGTGCCCGGCGGCCGCCGTTCCGCAGCTGACGAGCGTCCGGCTCTCCTCGTCCGGGCCGGCCTCGACCGCCCGGTTGTCGGCGAGGTCGGCGGCACGCACCCGGCGTACTGCCGGTTCGGTGCCGGCCAGCCCGCCGGCGACGAACAGCGCCGCCTCGGCCAGGCCGTAGCAGGGGTAGAAGGCCTCGCGGCGGAACCCGCTGGGCCCGAAGGCCGCCACGAACCGGTCGATGGTCTCGGCCCGGACCGGCTCGGCCCCGCTGAACGCCAGCCGCCAGCTGCTCAGGTCCAGCGCCGCGCGTTCGTCCGCGGTGGTCTTCGCCAGGCACAGCTCGTAACCGAAGTTGGGGCTGCCGCTGAGCGTGGCCCGGTAGGTGGAGATGGCCTGCAGCCAGCGGAGCGGGCGCTTGAGGAACGACGTCGGTGACATGAAGGTCGCCGGGAACCCGGCGTAGAGCGGCTGCAGCATGGCGCCGATCAGCCCCATGTCGTGGTACGGCGGCAGCCAGCTCACCAGCCGGGTGGTCTCGACGTCGGTGATGAAACGCTGGTTCGTCACCTCGAGGTTGGCCAGCAGGTTGGCGTGGCTGAGCACCACGCCCTTCGGCCGCCCGGTGGAGCCGGACGTGTACTGGAGGAACGCCACGTCGTCACCGCCGAGGCCGGGCTCGCGCCACCCGTCGGCCACGGCCGGGTCGATCCGGTCGACGGCCTGCCAGACGAGCGAGCCCAGCGCGGGCGCCAGCGCGGTGATCTGGCCGGCCATCGCGGTGATCTCCGCCGGCGCGAGCACGACAGCGGGACGGGCGTCCTGGATCACGCCGATCAGCCGGGGCAGGGTCCGCTTGAGCAGCACCGGGTTCGGCGGATACACCGGTACGGCGATCACCCGGGCGTAGAGGCAGCCCAGGAACGCGGCGAGGTAGTCCAGGCCCGGCGGGCAGACGATGAGCGCCCGCTCGCCCTCGTTCACGCGCTCTCGCAACGTGGCGGCGATGGCCCGGGCCCGCCGATCCATGTCGGCGTTGGAAATGGCGACCTCGTCGTTCTCGCCGTCGGCCAGGAACCGATAGGTCACGCCGTCCGGACGGTCGAGAAGGACCGCACGGAACCGGTCGACCAGGGTGCCGGGTTTCGGCGGTTGACCAGCGCGAGCGGCGGACCCGGCCGACTGTCGCACTGGGTCGGCCGCATCGCCTCGTCCTGGCAGGGAAACGCCCACGATCCGATTCCTTCTGACGTCCGGTAAAGGCACAGCAGGTCCGGCACGAATGCATGATTAATGCTGCGTTCGCACCACGTTAATAGTCCGGAAAGCACGTTCTGGACTTCGCGAAAGGATCCGCGTTCGTCCCGCCGACTACCAGGACGGCGGCGGCACCAGCATCCCGGCGTCCATCGGCGAGTGTCAACCCTGATCGTTGATAAAGTTTGTGTAACTCGGTTTTCCCAGGAGGCGCAAGCAACGCACCGAGCGCCAACTCTCCGACAGGCGGGAACGATTTTCATAACTGCAGGTGAACGCAGCTCTGCCACTGCTGTCGGATAATTGCGCGCCACTTACCCGACAGTCGACCCGGAGCAGCGTCCCGCCCGGCAGGGAGCGCGCAAAAGCGCAGGCCGTAGGCCATCACGGCATACACAACGGCGCGCCTTGCCGCAGGGAAAACGCGGGCGAACGCGCGTACGGCGGCCCACGTGCCCCGCTGCGCCATGCCCGTGACAGATGGTGCGCTTCAGCCAAGAAGCGCGTCGGCGGGCGTCATCCGCCCCGCCTATGCCGTCCTCGCCGCACATATTGACGAGTGGAATAAACGCCGTCGTGTACGGGCCTGAAACTCCTGGCCAAGGCCCGCCTGATAGCCGATGACATCATCCAGACTACCTCCCCCGGAGCGCAGCATAACACCAGGCGTCGCTCTGCGTTGCCCGTCGATCACGCCAATCAGGGCCGCCAATCCGGGCAGCCAAGATCAGTATGCTCACGACACTCCACGCGACCTGCGGAAATGGCTTCCGCATCCGGATCGGGGCGCGCGATAAGCGCGTCGACCAAAGTAAAGGAGTGGGCGAAAACAAGAGGAAGAAGTCCTCAAAATTGCCCTGATCCACGGGGTTGACTTCTCGCCCAGGAGCCCGTGCCGGCCGGTCTCATCCACCCGTGCCGCAATCACGGACTGGAGGGACATGTCCGTCTCATGTGGAATCAGCGCCTTATCGGAGACAGTTCCTACTGCGGAGAAGAGCCGGATAATGAGGTCTTGTTCGGGATCTGGCCGTAAAGACGCGGGATATCCAATCGCTGATTCACCTGTCAGCGATCAGACGCCGCGCGCCGCTGCCGGTGGCGCCACTCCCCCGGCGGCGGACCGGGCGTGCGCCATCGCACGCCCGGTCCGGACGTCACGGGCAGGGCCGGCCCGGGCAGACGTCGATCACCTTGCCGGTGAGCAGGAAGACGGCCTTCTGCCGCTGCGCGCCGGGCTGCGCGCGGGGGAACTCGTGCGAGTCCTCGCCGTACTCCGGTCCGGCCGGGGCGAGGTTCGTCGGCGGTGGCGCGTACGCCGCGCCGCTGTTCCAGACCACCATGGCCGAGCCCGCGTACGGGTACCTGCGGATCGGCGCGATGCCCCAGAACGGGCGCACGTCCGGTGACCAGCCGTCGGCGAGCGCCGGAGTGTGCAGGCGGGCGCCGATGGTGCGGGCCTGCACCTCCGCCGCCGCGGTGGAGACCTGCTGGTCGGCGAAGGCCACGTGCATCAGGACCCGGTGCGCCGGGGTACGCGGCAGCGGGCGGTCGGTCATGTGCTGGGCGTACCCGTTGGCCTCGGACCGGTCCCACAGCATCTGCAACAACCCGAAGACGAGCTGCTGATCGATCTTGTCCGGGTAGTAGCCGTCCATGACGGTCTGGAACGGGGCGAAGTCGACGCTGCGCTGCAGCAGCGTGGAGTAGTTCATCGCGGGCACGCCGAGCACCGAGCGGGTCCAGTCCTGGGCGATGGCGGTCAGCGCGCCGCCGTTGATGCCGCCCTGGCTGTTGCCGTCGTAGTGCAGCCCGCCGGCCACGTCGATCAGCGGCCGTCCGGCGGCGTCGCGGAACGCCGGATGGCCGGCGAACCCGTTGCGATGGATCATCGTCCGGCCGAGGAAGAGGAAGTTCAGGAAGCTCTGCTGGAGCCGGTCGGCCACCGCCGGGAAGGCGCTGAGGTCGGTGAAGGCGCCCGCCACGTACGGGACGTCGGCCGCCGCCATGCCGATCCAGCTGGTCGCGCAGAAGGTGAAGTCGTACGTCTGCGACATCGTCTTGACGTTGCCGGCGTTGATCTCGGTGGGCCGGCCGAGCAGCCCGTGGCCGTAGAGCGACAGGTGGGCTGGCTTCGTGGCGGACGCGCTGCGCGGGATGTTGCAGACGAAGTCGGCCGCCACCGTCGTGCCGGACGGTGTGGGCAGCGCGTTCGGCGTCGGCGGCGTGCCGTCGCCGCCGGGCGGACCGTAGTGCAGCCGGGAGCCCGGTCCCCCGTCACCGGTCAGATAGGACGGCACGGCGACGGTGCCGGTCACCTGCCGGGCGATCAGCGGGTCCTGCTCGGGCGTGTAGTCGGTGACCTGGCTGACGGTGAACGAGGGAGCGCGGCGGCCGAGCGCGGCGAACGCGCCGTCCCGGACCGCCAGCATCCGCCCGGTCAGACCGTGCCGGCTGGCGACGGTGAAGTCCCAGGCCAGGTAGAGGCTGTGCCGCTTGACGCCGGCCCGGGTCAGGTCGGCGAGGATCCGTTTCATCTGAGGCGCGCGCGGGTCACGCCGGTCCAGGCCCGCGCCGGTCACGTAACTGCGGAACGCCTTCGGGGCCGGGATCAGCGCGCCGTCGCCGTCGCGCATGCCGCGCAGGCCGACGACGTACCGGGCGCCCTCGGTCAGCGCGACCGCCGGCCGGATGATCAGCACCTGCCGGTCCGGGTTGCCGGCGGCGTGCGCGTCCAGTTCGGCCCAGTACGGCGTACGCCGCCCGGTGCGGGCGTCGAGCAGCACGATCGGCGCGTCCGGCGCCAGCGAGCGCGCGACGTCGGTGACCGGCGCGATCCGGGTCCGCGTGGCGTCGAGACCGGGTACGCGCGCCAGGATCGGCGAGCCGGGGCTGAACCCGTCCTGCCGGTTCCACTCCGCCGGGTCGATCGGTACGCCGAGCACGTTCGCCGGCATCGCGGAGGCGGCGAACCGCACCCGCTTGCCGGTCGGCGTGCTGCGGTCCGGCACGGTGAAGTAGTCGTTGGGGAACGGCAGCAGGCAGGCCGCCGGGTCGATCGGGTCGCAGGACCGGTTCGCGGCCGGCGCGGGCGGCGCCGCGGCGGCGCCGGAGCCGAGCAACACGGCCGATACGGTCACCAGCGCGGACACGGCGAGACGGAGCCGTCTGGGGGTGGGCACGCGCGTCTCCTTCGGCATCGGAGGGTGGTACGACGGTGGTGGATGGTGGTGCTCTTCCTACGCGCGTGCACGCATCCCGGCAAGGGATCGCCGTCGCGGCCGCCGCGCCCGGCAGCGCAGCAACCTTCCCGTGCTCAACTCGACAGCACGTGCCGGACGAGGTCCGGGCAGTGGGTCTTCCAGTTGAGCGCAGGTCCCTTCCTCATCAGGTCCAGGTTGAGCCGGCGAGCAGCCTTGACGATCTGCGGCCGGGTCAGCGCGTCGTGCGCGCTCTCGACCGACTCGAACTCCAGCGCCAAAACCCCCGGCCGGACGCGGTAGGGGGCCCGGGCCGCACCCATCGCTCGCAGCCGCAGCCGCGTGCGGAACTGTGACCGGGCCACGGTCTCGTCGATGTTCAGGCGGATGTGCGGAGCCTGCGGCCGCCGCCGGTCATGGCAGACGAACAGCGTCTCCAGCGCGTGCACGGAGACCGTGAACAGGCGCGGATAGCGGGCGGCGTTGGTGCCGGGCAGCGCGGTGAGCGTCCAGAAGTCACGCTCGGTCTGCTCCGGTGCGGGGATCGTGAGGCGCAGGTACGCCCCGACCAGACGGCCCATCTCGGCGGTGAACCGGGCATCGGCTCGTAGCCGGTCGAACTGGTGGCGGGTACGGCGGCGCAGGTCGGGATCCCCCTCGCCGAGCGCGAGGGGGATCCGGCACGGCTCGTGTCCGGCCAGCCAGCGTTGCTGCCGCGGCGGGGGCAGTATCCGGTCCAGGTCGGCGGCGCCGAGCCGGCCGGCGGTGTGTACGACGTTGCGCAGCCGCACCCCGGCCGACTCCCGCCTGCGGATCTGATCCCGCTCCTCCTCGTCGAGCCGGTCGCGCGGCACCCGCCGGAAAGCGATCTCGACGATGTCGTGCCACTTCTGGCGGTGCATGCCGAACCGCGCCACCACGTCGACGGCCTGCCCCACGTACCGCTCACCGTCGGCGAAGGTCAGCTCGTAGATGCCGCACCGGCCGCGTGACCTGGGCAGCAGGTGCGCGATCGAGCCCGCCCCGTCGACAGCCACCCGGTCGACCTTCGCGTCGTCCACAGTGAACGATGATAGGAGCGGGAGCCACGGGCACCGGGGCTCAGGTCACGAACCCGGCGCCGCAGCGAGTCCCGGGGTGTCCGCCCGGCTCCGGCCTCCGTCCGGCGCGCCGAGCGCGGCGGACAGGTCCCGCCCGGCCTGCTCGATCCCACCGGCAGCCACCATGGCGAACACGAACCGGTCCGGCCGCAGCACCACCAGGTCGGCGCCGTGCCGTCGCAGCCACCTGCCGAGCACCCCCTCGGCGTCCACCACGTCGACCCGGTCCGGCCCGCCGGGTGCCGGAGGGCCGGCAAGCGGATCCGGCAGGTCGGCGAGCGACGTACCGCTCGGGTGGACCGCGACGAACCGCGCCGGCCGCCACGCTCCGAGCGGGTTGTCCACGCCGGCGCGGCCGAGCACGGCGAAACCGTCGCCGAGCACCTCGTCGAGCAGGCGCTCCCCGGGCACGCCCGGGACGAGGACCCGCGGCTGGGGGAACATCGTCCCGACCACGCCGGCGCGCCGCCCGCCGGCCATCAGGCCCCGCCGGTACGCCGGCACCGGCTTGAACTCGAAGCGCTCCACGAACCGCCGTACCCGGGGGATCGTCTGCACCGCCCGCAGCGCGGCGTCGCGCATTCCGGCGGTGACCCGGTTGCGGGCCAGGAAGACGTGCCCCAGCCGGACGCTCGTGCGCGCCATCTCCACCGTGTGCGGGCGCCGCTCGATCTCGTACGTGTCGAGCACTGCGGCGTCGGCGACGCCGGACAGCACCAGCGACAGCTTCCACGACAGGTTCGCCGCGTCGCGCAGGCCGCTGCACAGGCCCTGGCCCATGAACGGCGGCATCTGGTGGGCGGCGTCGCCGAGCAGGAACACCCGTCCCTCCCGCCACCGTCGCGCGATGAGGTGGTGGAAGGTGTAGACCACCGCGCGGGTGACTGTGAACCGGTCCGGGTCGACGTACGGCGAGACGAGCGCGGCGACGGTCCCGGGCCGCTGCATCTCGTCCTCGGTCTCCCCCGGGCGCAGCATGAACTCCATCCGGTAGCTGCCGGCCGCGCCCGGGGACACGAACGCCGGACGCCGCCAGTCGCAGACGAACCGGGTGTCCCCGACCCGTACCGCGTCGGGCGGCACGTCGCCGGAGACGGCCAGCCACGGCTCGGCGTAGCTCGCCCCGGACAGCGGGATCCGGACGGCGGCGCGGGTGGCGCTGCGCGCGCCGTCGCAGCCGAGCACGTACCGGGCGCGGACCGTCCGCCGCTGCCCGGTGGCCACGTCGGACAGCAGCACGGTGACCCCGTCCTCGTCCTGGGTGAGGCCGGCCATCTCGGTGCCGAGCGAGAGCTGCACGTGCGGGAACCGGTCCAGCCCGGTGCGCAGCGTGTGTTCCAGCCGAGGCTGGTCGAAGAAGCGCAGCGGCGCGTGCCCGTACCCGAAGTCCGTCTCGGACAGCGCCATCCGGGCGAAGACCCGGCCGGCGCCGTTGACGTATTCCACGAGCGGCGGCGCGACAGTGGCGTCGCGGATCTCGTCGAGCAGGCCGGCCTGCTGGTAGATGCGCATCGCCTCGTCGTCGCAGGAGAAGGCCCGCGGCTGGCCGTGCGCCGTCGCACTGCGCTCCACGACGA
>NZ_JAGPXV010000004.1:0-33708 GCF_018070405.1 Micromonospora sp. D75 | reverse complement strand
CTCGAAGGAGCCGGGGTCGCAGACGCTCAGCTCGATGTCGAGGTCGGCGGCGCGTCTGGCGAACAGCTCGATCAGTCTCGGCGCGGCGAACTCGGCGAACTCGCTGGACGCGGCGACCCGCAGCATCCGGCGGCCGTGCGCCGCCGAACTGACCTCTAGGACCGTACGGTCCTGCAGGCCCAGCATCTCGGCCGCGCGGCTGGCGAGCCGCAGCCCGCCGGGGGTGAAGGCCAGCCCCGCCGCCGTCCGGGTGAACAACTGGTCTCCGAACTCCCGCCGGAGCTGGCCGATGAGCAGCGAGACCGCCGACTCGGAGACCTCCAGTTGCGCGGCGGCCTGCTTGACGGATCCCAGCCGGACGACAGCGACGTAGGCCCGTAGCTGCGTCGGAGTCATCGGCGTCGACCCGCCCTTCTGCTGCGCCGTGGACTGCTGCGGGCAGCCCGCGGTGTACCCCGATCATTCCCCGCCGATTGCCTCGCCGCCAGGGACAGCGCGCCCGAAGCGATCCGGCCGGTACGCGGGGTGAGTGCCCGATCAGGCGTCGGTGTCGGTGAGCAGCCGGGCGGCCAGGGAGCGTATCTCGTCCTTGAGTTCGTCCGGGCGCTCGATCGTGAACGACCAGCCGAGCCCGGCGAGCATCTGTGCCGCGCCGTCGAGCCGTTCCGCTCGGGCGGTGAGGCGCACTCCGCCGGGAACCTCGGTGAGCGTGCCGACCGAGGGCGGGATCCGTCGCTGCGCCTGCTCCGGGCTGGTGTGCAGCACCACGGAGATGTCGTGTGCGTACGGCACTGCTGCCAGCCCGGTGAGTACTTGCGTGGTGGGATCGAAGCCGGCCGGGATGTCGAACCTGCCCGGGGTGGGGCGGGCGGTCCCGATGCGGTCGAGCCGGAACGTCCGTACGGCCCGGCGGTTGTGGTCGTGGCCGGTGACGTACCACCGGCCGGCGTGGAAGACCAGCCCGTACGGGTCGAGCCGGCGCTCGCCGGCCTCGCCACGCCAGGTGGTGTAGGTGATGTCCACCGGTTGCTGATGCCGGGCCGCTTCCGCGAGCACCAGCAGCACCTCGATGCCGGGCGGGGCGGACTTCCGGACCCGTGCGGTGAAGTCCACGGTCTCCAGCAGCGAATCGATCCGCCGGGCGAGAAGCGCCGGCAGCACCCGGCGGATCTTCGCGGTCGCGCTCTCGGCGGCCGCGCCTTCGGCGGTGACCAGCCCGGCCCGGCGGGCGGCGACGAGCCCGAGCATGACGGCGACCGCCTCCTCGTCGGTGAGCATGAGTGGCGGCAGCTTGTATCCGGGCGCGAGCCGGTATCCGCCGTAGCGGCCGCGCCGGGCCTCGACCGGGATGCCCAGGTCGGCGAGGTGCGCGGCGTAGCGGCGGACCGTGCGCTCGTCGACGCCCAGCCGACCGGCCAGGTCGGCGACGGTGAAGCCGCCGCCGGCCTGGAGGATCTCCAGCAACGCCAGTACGCGCGCGGTCGGCCGGGTCACGAATCCCCACTTCCAATCCGGGCGGAACCTGTCCGGTATTGATCGTAGCGTGTCAGGCATGACGACCTTCGTACTGGTTCCCGGGTTCTGGCTCGGCGCATGGGCCTGGCGCCCGGTCACCGCCGCCCTGCGCGGGCACGGCCACGAGGTGTACCCGCTGAGCCTGACCGGTCTGGGCGAGCGCGCCCACCTGGCCCGCCCGGACACCGACCTCGACGTCCACGTCACCGACGTGGTCAACCTGCTGCGCTACGAGGACCTGCACGACGTGGTGCTCGTCGGGCACAGCTACGCCGGCGCGGTCGTGACGACCGCCGTTGCCGACCGCATGACTGACCGCATCGCCCAACTGGTCTTCGTCGACACCGGCCCGCTGCCCGACGGGGCGGCGAACGAGGACTTCAGCCCGCCCCCGGAGCGTGACCGCAACGCGGCGATGGTGGCCGAACACGGCGACGGCTGGCGGCTGCCACCCCCGCCGTGGGCCGGGCTGGCGGCGAGCGCAGCAGACGTGGATGAGTCGGTCGTCGCGTTGCTCGATGAGCGGTCGGTGGCCCAGCCGTGGGCGACTGCCACCACCCCGGTGCGGCTCACCGGCGCGTGGGAGAAGCTGCCCCGCCTCGGCGTGCTGTCGAGCTTCACCGCCGAGCAGGCACGCGAGATGGCCGCCACCGTGCCGCTGTGCCGGCACATGGCCGGCGATTCGTGGCGGTACGAGGAACTGCCGACATGGCACTGGCCGATGCTCAGCCGACCGGCCGAGCTGGCCCGGATCCTGCACGAGGCCAGGCCGACGGTGTAGCCCGCGGTGCCCGGGCGACCGCGCCCCAGGTCACCCGGGCACAAACATGGGGAACCATCGAACACAGCCGGTGCTCAGATGTTGGAGCCGTCCGGCGGCAGCCCGGGCGGTGGCTGCGGGGATCCGCCCCGGCCGGCAGCCGGTGGACAGGACATGCCCAGGGTGTAGGCCGTCATGGACAACGAGCCGTAGGCGTAGCCGTCGACGAGGACCTCGGTGTCGGGGGTGTCCATGGCGGCGGCCAGACCGGCGAGATACAACGCCGGGATGAAGTGATCCGGTGTCGGTACCGCACGGCGGAAGTCCCCGTGGGCGTCGAGGGTCGCGTACTCGCCCGGATCGGTCAACATCCGGGCCTTGGCGTCCTCGTCGAAGCGTTGCGCCCAGTCGAAGCCGTCGTCGGTCAGCGTCCAGTCCATGCCGCGCAGGTTGTGCACGACGTTGCCGCTCGCCACGATCAGCACGCCGCGCCGACGCAGTGGAGCGAGCCGGGCGCCGAGTTGAAGGTGGTAGTCCATCGGCTTGTCGGCGTTGATGCTGAGCTGGACGACGGGAATCGTCGCGTCCGGAAAGGCGTGCATCAGCACCGACCAGGTGCCATGGTCGATGCCCCAGCTGTCGACGTCCGCCCCGACCCAGGTCGGATGGACGACGTCACTGACCTCCTCAGCCAGCTCGGGCAGCCCCGGCGCCGGGTACTGCACCTCGAACAGCTCCTGCGGAAACCCGTAGAAGTCGTGGATGGTCCTCGGCCGGGGCATCGCGGTGACGGCCGTGGCGTTGATGTACCAATGGGCGCTGACCACCAGGATCGCGCGGGGACGCGGCACCGCGGCGCCGAAGGCTCTCCACGCGGAGGTGTACCGGTTGACCTCGAGGGCGTTCATCGGGTTGCCGTGGCCCAGGAACGCCGCGGGCATCAACACATCCAGGGCCGGATGTACGTCTGAAGGCACGTGGACTTCCCTCCGTGGAGGACCGGATCGTACGGCGCGGCCTGCCGGACCTGAAAGTCACGATAGTGCCGACCGCGACGTGACGTGGGCTGATCAGGCGGTCGGATGGGAGAGCGCCACGGCGATGGCTGGTCCGATCGCGACGCTGAGCAGATAGGCGAGGTTGAACAGGCCCAGTGCTTCGGCCCGGTGGGAGCCGGATACGACGCCGGCCGCGTGCAGGGCGAGTACGCCTTGGCCGGTCGCGGCGGCCAAGGAGCCGAGCGTCATCGCCGCAAGCAGCAGCGGTACAGCGGTGGTGACCGTCGCCAGCAGCAGCGCGGCGGCGCCGGTGAGGAGCAACACGGCGACCGCGACGCGGCGTGGCACTCGCACGGATGCCGCGACCAGGAACCCGGAGCAGATGCCGCCGATCAGGTACGGCGCCAGCAGCACGAGCCCGCTCTGGGTGCCTGCCCATCCCGCGTGCTGTCGCAGCAGGTCCGGCGCGGCGTAGAGCAGGGCGAAGTTCCCCGCTCCCAGCGCGAAGGCCAGCGCGCACGCCGCGAGGAACCGGCCGTTCCGTGCCACCGCAGCAGGCAGGAAGCCGTCCGGGCAGACCTTGGTCCAGGCCACCAGCAGAGGCAGCAGCACGACGGTGGCCGGACCGGCCACCAGCGGCCGGTGCGGAATGAGGACGGCTGCGGTGACCAGCATGGCCAGGATGGTCATCCCGAAGAAGTCGAACGGCGCCGGCGCCGCGTCCGGTGCGGTGGTGCCGCGGCGAGTCGCGGGCACGGCGAGCACCGCCAGCAGCGGCAACGCCAGCGCCGCCTGCCACGAGGAGAGGTCGGCGATCAGTGCGCCGGTCAGCGGACCGGTGGCCCCGACGACCGCCAGCGACGCGGCGACCACGCCCATCTGCCGGGCCGAGTCGGCCAGTTTCATCGCGGTCACGGTGAGGCCGGCAGACCCCAGTCCCTGCACCGCCGCACCGGCCACCATCGCCGACACGCTCGGGATCAGCACGAGGATGAGCGTCCCCGCTGCCACCAGCGCGGACGCGACGGTCAGGGCCGCTCGTACGCCGCGACGGGCGAGCAGCGCCGCCAACAGCGGCGTCCCCAACGCGATCCCCCAGCCGAAGGCGGTCACACCGGCGGCCGCGGCCTGTTCCCCACCACCCGTCGCGCGCGCCAGATCGTCGAGCAGCAGTGCCGGTGCGGCAATCCCGAACGACAGCGGACCGGCCAGCAGGGCGAGCCAGGGTGTGGCCACCCGCCCCGGTGCGAGTTGCCTGTCGCGGCGAGCGGCTCGGCGCCGCTGTAGCTGATCCATGTCGTTCCTCCGGTGTCGGCTCGGTTCAGCCTTCCCGGGACTCCTTACCGTCGGCTGATGGCCGGCTGACGTACGCGTCGGTGACCCCGCGTCGCTTCCCGCCGAGCAGACCGACGGCCGGCGGACCTTCGCGGGGCGGGACAGCCGGCTGGCTAGTGTGAAGCGATGAGGTTCGGAGTGCTGGGCGACGTTGCGGTGTGGACGTCGGACGGCACACCTGTCGCCGTGCCCGGCCTCAAAGTGCGTGGTCTGCTGGCTGACCTGCTGGTTCACGAGGGGCGCCCGGTGACCGCCGACCGGCTGATCGAAGATCTCTGGGGTGACGAGGCGCCGGGCAACGCGCTCGGGGCGCTCCAGACCAAGGTGTCGCAGTTGCGGCGTGCCCTGGAGGCGGGCGAGGCGGGTGGCCGTGCGCTGGTCGAGTCCGGTGAAGCCGGCTACCGGCTGCGGACGTCGTCGGAATCGGTCGACGCCGGTCGCTTCGCCGCTCTGTTGCTACGTTCGGGCGCGCAGCGGGAGCCCGCTGTGCGGGCGGCGACGCTGACCGAGGCCCTGTCGCTGTGGCGCGGTTCCCCGTACGCCGACTTCAGTGACGAGCGATTCGTCCGCCAGGCGGCCGATCGGCTCAACGACCAGCGCCTGACCGCGCTGGAGGAACTGGCCGAGGCCCGGCTCGACCTTGGCCAGCACCACCTGCTCGCCGGGGAACTGACCGACCTGATCGCAGGCCACCCGTGGCGTGAGCGACTACGGGCCGCGCACCTGCGCGCCCTGTACGGCTCGGGACGGCAGCATGAGGCGCTGTTCGCCTACGAGCAGTTCCGTCGGCAGGCGCGCGACGAACTCGGTGTCGATCCCGGCAGAGAGTTGGTCGAGCTGCACGGGGCGATCCTGCGCCAGGATCCCGCCCTCCAGCCGCCGGCACCGGCGTCGGCTCCGGCCCGAACCAACCTGCCGGCGCCTCTGTCGCCGGGTCCGTACGGCGGACTGATCGGGCGCGACGCGGCCGTCGAGGCGGTACGGGAGCGGCTGACGAACGAGCGGCTGGTGACCCTGACCGGTCTGGGTGGGGTGGGAAAGAGCAGGTTGGCGATCGAGGCCGCTCGGGTGCTGGGTGACACGTTCCCCACTGGAGTGTGGCTCGTCGAGCTGGCCGGCCGGCCGTACAGCGGCGACCACGCGACCCGCACCGAGATCGTCGACATGGTGGCGGCGACGCTCGAGATCCGAGACGACAGTCCGCCCGGCCTGCCCGGTGATCGACCACCCCGCGAGCCGATGGACCGGCTGGTCGCCGCGCTGCGAGGTCGGCGGATGCTGTTGCTGCTCGACAACTGCGAACACGTGGTGGCGTCAGTCGCTCAACTGACCGAGAAACTTCTCGGCGCCGCGGCCGACCTGCGCATCCTGGCGACGAGCCGCGAACCGCTCGGGATCCCCGGCGAAGTCGTCATTCCGGTGCCGCCGCTGGCCCTGCCGGAGCCCGGAGCCGGCGCGCGGCAGATCACCGAGGCTCCGGCGGTTCGGCTCTTCGTAGCCCGCGCCCGCGCCACCGAGCCGGGGTTCACCGTCGATCAGCGGAACACGGACGCGGTCGCCGTCATCTGCCGGCGGCTCGACGGCGTACCGCTGGCGCTGGAACTGGCCGCGTCCCGTCTGACCGTTCTCGACCCGGACGAGCTGGCGGCACGGCTCGACGATCGCTTCCGGCTGCTGTCATCCGGCCGGCGCACCGCGCCCCCGCGTCAGCAGGGACTTCGCGCCGTGATCGACTGGAGTTGGGAGTTGCTGGCGCCTCCCGAACGCGCGGTGCTGCGCCGGCTCGCGGTCTTCGCCGACGGCGCCACCCTGGCCGCCGCCGAGCAGGTGTGCGCTGGCGGCCAGGTGGCAGCGGACGAGGTCCTCGATGTGCTGGCACGCCTGATCGACCGGTCGCTGGTCATGGTGCGGCACGGTGAGAGTCCGCGACGCTTTCGGCTGCCGGAGACGGTGGCTGCCTACGGTCTGGAACAGCTCGACAGCGCCGCCGAGCTGCCCGCAACTCGTCGCCGTTACGTCACGTGTTTCGCCCGTCTCGCCGAGCAGGCCGCCGGGCGGCTACGTGGTCACGATCAGAGCCGCGCGCTACGCGAGCTGGACGCCGAGAACGCGAACTTCCGGGCGGCGCTCGACGTCGCCGCCACTGACGGTCAGGCCCGCGTGGGCCTGGCGCTCGCCACCTCGTTGTCCTGGTACCGGCTGCTCCGGGGTCGGTTCGGAGAGGTGAGCCGGTCACTGCGAACGGCGCTGGACATCGTCCCGAGGAGCGAGGTCGACGTCGCACCGGACGGCCTGCGGCGGCATGCGGAGATGTGGCTGACCGCTCTCGCCACCCGGGACGGCGATCCGACCGCTCCCCGGCAGCGGATCCTGGAGAGCTACCAGGACCACGAGGGGCCGGAGAAGGCGTTCGCGCAGTGGTTGTTCGCTTCCATGATGCTCGGCTCCGGAGATCCGGGCGCGGCGGCCGTCCTGGTCGACGCGGCGCTGGCGGCGTTCCGCGCCGGCGGGGACCGGTGGGGCATCGCTGCCGCCTGCGCCATCCGAGCGGACCTCGCGCTCGTACTCCGCAGCGACCTGCCCGCGGCGCAGCGTGACTGCGAGACCAGCCGGGCGCTGTTCGAGCAACTGGGCGACCGCTGGGGCCAAGTACATCCGACGAGCCTGTTGGGAACCCTGGCCGAGATCCACGGCGACTACGATCGCGCCGCCACGCGCTACCGGGAGGCGTTGCGCATCGCCGAACACCTGCGGCTGTGGACGTCGGTGTCCCGGCAGCTGGCATGCATCGGCCGGCTCGCCATTTTGAGAGGCGACCTCGACGAGGCCGTCGTCAGTCACGACCGCGCGCTACAGGTGGCCCAGGAACAGTCGAGCTCCTCCGCCGTCGCCTTCGCCGGCACGGGCCTGGCAATGATCGCGCGACGGCGGGGCGACCTCGACGCCGCCGAGACCCGGCAGCGGGACCTGCTCGACTGGAACCGCCGTGCCGGCTTCCTGCCGGGCTGCGCGCTCGCGCTGGCCGAGTTGGGGTTCATCGCGGAGCACCGCGGTGATGCTGTCCTCGCCGAGCGCCACCACCGTGAGTCGCTCGACGCGGCGCGCGCCACCGGTGATCAACGGGCGGTCGCCCTGGCTCTCGAGGGCCTGGCCGGGGCCATCAGCCTCGGCGGTGACAGTCGGCCCGCCGCGCGGCTGCTCGCCGCGGCACGGACGCTGCGCGAGGCCGCCGGCGCGCCGCTGCCTCCCAGCGAGCAACACGACGTCCAGCGCATCACCGCCCGCCTCCGGGAGGCGCTAGGCAGCGACGAACTCGCTGCCGAGATGAGCCGCGGCGCACAGCTCGACCTCGACGAACAGCCGTTCAGCGGCGTCGGTAAGGGGGTGGTCAGCGAACGGTAAGCCTGCTCGGCACGGTTGACCGAGTACCGAGCCGACCCAGGAGGCAGCATGCATACCGATGCCAGGATCGCCGTCATCTACTACTCCGCCACCGGCACCGTGCACCGGCTCGCGCAGGCATTTGTCGACGGAGCCGCGGACGCCGGCGCGGAGGTCCGCCTGCGCCGGGTGGCAGAGTTGGCGCCGGAGCACGTCATTGATGCCAAGCCGCAGTGGCGAGCCCACCTCGACGCCACTGGCGACATTCCGGTCGCCACCCTGGACGACCTCCGGTGGGCCAACGGGTACGCCTTCGGCACGCCGACCCGTTTCGGGAACATCTGCTCTCAGCTGCGCCAGTTTCTCGACACCACGACCGGACCATGGCAGGCGGAGGAACTGGCCGACAAGCCGGCGACCGGTTTCACCGCCAGCTACGAGGAGCACGGCGGCCAGGAGGCGACTCTGCTCAGCCTCTACCAGACCTTCCACCACTGGGGATCGATCATCCTGCCTACGGGCTACCTGAACTACGACACCGCTCACGTCGCCGGCGGAAACCCGTACGGCGTCAGCCAGGTGGAGAGCCGCGCCAGCCGGGATCCCGAGTACGCCAGAGCTGTCCTCGAGACGGCCTGCTTCCAGGGCGCACGCCTGACCCGGATGGCAGCCGCTCTCGCCGCCGCCCGCACGGACAGCAAGCTCGGGTAGGAGCCCGGCGGCGGGAGCAGTACGACACCGGGACGGAATCGTGAGTAGACGCGCGGGTCATGTCGAACATCGGCAGAAGGTGTACGGGGTGTCCGCGCTCAACCCGGTCACGTCATCGGCCGCCTTTCGGGGCATGCGCCGAAGGCGATCGTGGGGAACTGATGCGGGGCGCCGTTTCCTCGCCTAAGCTGCATCCAATACATCGATATTAATCGATAGCAGGTGTCGGCAGCCGAGGCCGGTCCAGGCAGCCACGGGCCTCGCATTCACCGACCCCGATTGGAGTACCCGATGACCTGGCGTTCAACCATCGCCGCACTCACCGGCCTGTGCCTCGCGCTCACCACCGCACCAGGCCCCGCCGGCGCCGCGCCCCCGGCGCCTCGGCGCGCCGCTCATGTGAACGTTCACACCTACCCGCTCGCCGGCCCGCCCGGCGCGTCCCCCGGGGTCTGCCCGGGCGGCGCCGGGTACGGCCCGCCGCTGCCGGCCGGCTCCGTGTCCGCGACGAAGATCCAGGGCGGGTTCTCGTTCCTCGAAGGACCGGTCTGGATCGCCGACGGCGGCTACCTGCTGATGTCCGACATGGCCGCGGGCACCGGGCCGTACAACGTGCAGCCCTCCACGATCCGCCGGTTCACCCCGCCTTCGACCTTCGACACCTTCATCGCCGACTCCGGCAGCAACGGCCTGGCACTCAGCCCCGACGCCCAGCAGATCATCGCCGCCACCCACGACCAGCGGAACGTCTCCGCGTACCGGCTGAGCGACCGGACCCGCAGCACCGTCGCCGCCGACTACCAGGGCCGGGCGTTCAACTCACCGAACGACGTCACGGTCCGCTCCGACGGCGTCGTCTACTTCACCGACCCCAACTTCCAGCGCGGCAACCGACCCGACCAGATGAGCGGACGTACCAGTGTCTTCCGCGTCTCCGGCGGCCAGGTCTCGCTGGTGGACGACCGGCTGCGGCAACCCAACGGCATCGCGCTCTCGCCGGACGGCGGCACCCTCTACGTGGGTGCCTACTCCGAGAACAAGATCTACAAGTACGCCGTCCAGCCCGACGGCAGCACCGGCGCCCGCAGCGTCTTCGTCAACTACCTCGGCGGTCCCGACGGCGTCACCGTCGACTGCGCCGGCAACGTGTACTGGGCGTCCGGCTCGGACGGGCTGATCCACGTCTACTCGCCCTCAGGCGCGCAGCTCGGCACGATCCGCTCCGGCGGCGCCGGCACCACGAACGTGGCGTTCGGCGGACCCGACCGGCAGACCCTCTACATCACCTCCGGCCGGACGAACGACTCCGGCCTGTACAGCATCCGGCTCAACGTCCCCGGCTACCCGTACTGACCAAGAACCCCGGGAAGGAAAGCACCCGTGCGGACCAATCCTCACCAGCTCCGACACCGCGTACCGCTCGCCCTGCTGATCTGCGCCGGCACCGTCCTGACCGGCGTACCCGCAAACGCCGCGGCGGCCGCGCCGGCGGCCGGCAGCCGGCCGGCGGCCCGGCTCGCCGCCGACACCAGCCCGCCCACCCGGCCGACCGGCCTGCGCAGCAGCCGGCTGACCTGCCAGTCCGTCACGCTTTCCTGGTACGCGTCCCGGGACAACGTCGGCGTCGCCTTCTACGACATCTACCACGACGGCCAGCTCGTCACCTCGGTCTCGGGACGGACGCTGACCGCCACGCTCAGCGTCGTGCAGGGTGTCACCTGGGGCTGGTACGTCAACGCCCGCGACGCCGCCGGCAACGTCTCGCAGGCCAGCTCCACGCTCTCGGTCACCCCGCCGTTCTGCCAGCAGGACACGACTCCGCCCAGCACGCCGACCAACCTGGCCGCGACGGTGAACGGTACGGCCGTGACCCTCACCTGGTCGGCCTCCACCGACAACGTCGCGGTCACCGGCTACACGATCCTGCGCAACGGTACGGCCGTCGGCTCCACCACCGGCACCGGCGGCAACCCACCGGCGACCACGTTCACCGACACCGGGCTGACGCCCGACACCGACTACCGGTACACGGTGACCGCCCGCGACGCCCAGGGCAATGTCTCGGGGACGAGCGCCGCGGTCACCGCGCACACCGGCACGGGGTGCACGAGCCCGGTGTGCGGCGCCACGGTGGTCACCACCGAGAAGGACCTGCCCTGGGGCCTTGTGCAACTGCCCGACGGCACTGTCCTCTACGGCCGGCGCGACCTGTTCGACATCGTCGCCATGAACCCGGACGGCACCGACAAACGCAGCATCGGCACCGTGCCGAACGTGGCCGGCACCAGCGGCGAGGGCGGCGTGCTCGGGCTGGCCGTCTCGGCCACCTTCACCACCGACCGTTGGCTGTACATCTACCACACCACCACGACCGACAACCGGATCGTGCGCATCCGCTACGACGGCACGCTGCAGACCGGCACCAGGCAGGTGCTCGTCACCGGGATCCCGCGCAACAAGTACCACAACGGCGGCCGGCTGCGCTTCGGCCCCGACGGCAAGCTCTACGCCGCCACCGGCGACGGACAGAACCCCGACGTGGCCCAGGACACCAACAATCTCGGCGGCAAGGTGCTGCGGCTCAACCCCGACGGCACGGTGCCGGCGGACAACCCCTTCGGCAACCACGTGTGGAGCTACGGCCACCGCAACCCGCAGGGCCTCGCCTTCGACTCCCAGGGCCGGCTCTTCGAGCAGGAGTTCGGCAACAACGTCATGGACGAGACCAACATCATCGTCAAGGGCGGCAACTACGGCTGGCCCGCCTGCGAAGGCACCTCCGGCGACTGCGCCAACCCGAGCTTCAGGGCCCCGATCCGGACGTACCCGGTGGCCGAGGCCTCGTGCAGCGGCATCGCGATCGTCCGGGACGTGCTCTACATCGCCTGCCTGCGTGGCAACCGGATGTACCGTGCGGAGATCAGCGGCGACACGCTCACCAACGTCCAGCAGTACTTCGTCGGGACGTACTTCCGGCTGCGCACCGTCGAACCGACCCTCGACGGCAACCTGTGGCTGACCACGAGCACCGGCGGGGACAAGGACAGCACCCCGAACAACAGCAACGAGAAGATCCTCAAGGTGACCCTCGGCGGGGCGGCGTCCAGCCCCACGAGCTGAGGGCGAGCCGGGAATCCGGCACCGCCGGCCCCGGAGGGTGCCCGCGTCGCGCGGGCACCCTCCGAGCGGTCCGGGCCAGTACTGCAGCGGACCGCCGCCGGAGTGTCGACGAGGTGGCAAGTCAGGTGACGCCGACGTTCAGGTAGAAGTGGCCGAGCTTGAGCGACAGAGAGGCGCCTCCGAAGTGGTGAATGACCAGGGCCAACAGGATGACGATCAAGATGCAGACGACGAGCCAGATCAGGGACCACACGAACCTCGGGATCCCGTAGCGACCGACGCGAGCCATTAGGCTCGCCCCCTCGGCGGTGGCGCTGCAGCAGGCGCCGCCACGCATGGCCTTGTCGGCTGTCGATAACTGCGCCCGACGCTAGCGGACGTCTCCATACCCCCTCCTTCATCGAGGTGTCCGCGAAACTTCCCTACCGAGGCTCCCGCCAAACTGGGACGGAGCTTGGCGTCCCACGCGTGGGCGAGGTCTCACGCCGAACGGGCGGCGCTACGCCTGAGGGGTCCAAGTCTGATACGGCCAGGTGCCGGCGGCACGGGCCCGATCCACCAGCTCGGGCGCCCGGGTGGTGACCTCGATGGCGAGCTGTCCTGCGTATCCGGCCATCGCTTCCGGGTACGTCCGTAAGGCAACCAGCAGCCGCCCAGCTGCGCTGAGACGTTCGACGGCGATTCGCCAGTCCTGACGGTCGACGGCGAGCGCGGCGGTGAGCAGCAGTGTGTTCGCGTACTCCCAGGCTGCGCGCTGGTCCAGCACGGCCAGCTCATGACGGATGGCGTAGGCATGTTCGGCCAAGGGCGCCGCGGTCGCTGTCTGCTGGCGTTCGAGCATCGCGGCGGCGAGATTGTGCAGGGCCGTGCCGAGGATTCGACGCAACCGTGGGTAGGCCGCGTCCGCGTCCGCGCAGCAATCGATGACCTCGGACAGCAGCATGATCTGGTCTTCGTCACGTCCAGTGGCTTCCGCGACCACGGCGGCGTCGACCATGTGGGTGACCGCGTCGGCCAGCGCCTCCCGCTCGGTGGCGGTCCCGCGTAGCAGGCCCTCGTGCCGCCGGACGGCAACGACCACGGACAGCCAGGCAAGGTCCCAGGCGTCGTCGCAGTGGCCGATCCGGTGCCGGAGCATCGCCCGCTGGTAGAGGGCCGCGGACCAGAGGCGCCGGACGTCCCGCCGGGCCGGGTCCGACGTCGCCCCGTCGTACAGGCTCAACTCGTCGGCAAGCTCGGCGAGGACGCGGTCGGCTTCGATGATCTGATCCGCGTCGGCCAGAGAGATACCTTGATCGAGTCGGGCGGCACAATCGGCGATCACCGACGGGTCAGCGGGCGGGCGGTTGCCGGGTGCACGGCCGGTCACCCGCGACTCCGCCGCCAGCCGAGCCGCGAACCCGCCGGCGGTAACGCCGGATGGTGCGGGCTGGGCCAGCAGATCCAGGTAGGAGCGGCGGACCCGCCATGCGCCCGAGTCGGGCACCACCAGGTTTTCCGGCGCGGCTTGTTGCAGCTGCGCCAGCGACGCCTCGGTCCGTTCTAGTCGCTTCTGCGCTCCGGAACCCTGGAACATCTGTTCCAGTGAGTACTGTTCAGTCAGCGCCACCCGCATCAGGTCCGGCCGCCCCAGAGCGCTGGCGACCCGCGCGAAGATTCCAAGGGCGTCCGCCAGGTCGATCACGGCGGCCGCTTCGCCGGTGTCGCGGGCGAGCCCACGCTGCAGGTCGACCATCTCGGCGGCCAACGGTCCCAGGACGGATGGGTCCGTCTCGAGTCTCAGGGTGACCAGCCCAGTCAGTGCCGCGGTCCGAGCGCGGCGGGCGTCGAGGCCGTCGGCGGGCCGGGGCGCGACCAACCGCCACACCCGTTCGACGACATCGCGCCCGCGATCGACGAGCCCGATGCCGGCCAGGATCTGGCCCGCCTGCACGGTGCGGACCACGGCGTCGGCATGCCAGTCCGGATCGGAGAGCAGATCGCCGGCGAGCGCGATGACCTCCTCGGCCTGTTCCCGCAGATCAGTGACGTCACCGCCATCGGCGAGCCGTTCCTGAGAGAGGTTCAGAGTGGCGCGGCCGAGAGCATGCAGCAGACGCCCGGGATCGCCCAGACCACGGGCAGCGGCAACCGCCCGCTCAACGGCCGCCCGGGTGTCCGGGCCGAGACCGGCCCGCGCGGTGATCTCGTCGGCGGCGCTGAGCAGGCGATCGACCTCGGCAGGTTCGCTCATCACACCTCCAGTGCTGGACGACGAGTTGCCGTGACCAGCTGTTGTGCCCGCACTGAGCACCGCGAGCAGCAGTCGACCGATCATGAAACCCGAGGCACCGCCCGCCCCGGCGAGGTACACCCGTGCATCGGCGGCGAGCCAGCACGTCGCGATCCGCTCTCATCCGCCAGTGACGTGACACGCCGTGAGGGCATGTCGCACTTCTACCAGGAGCCAGAGGAAAGAAGAAGAAGATCGATACGGTCTCGCGGATGCCATGAAGTTCTGCGAAGACGCAGATATAACGACATTCGACGCAATCGGCTGCTCGCGGTCGCTGCTGCCGGAGCAGCTGCAACCGACCCCGCCGACGGGGCCTGCCTCGAGCGTCACGCCGGGGCCTGGGCGAGGTCGCGGCCGGCGGTGGCTCGAACGGCCCGGGGCCAGGTCCATGCGGTGCGCAGGATGAAGGCCAGGAGCAGCAGTTCGAGCCCGATGGAGAAGCCGTAGAAGTAGAGGTAGGTCCAGGATTCGCCGTCCGCGTTGTACACCGTGACGGGGATGTAGAGCGTTGCCACGACGAGGTTGGTGGCGCGGTTGACACGGGCGGGGAGCGTCGTGGAGAGCAGGATCATGAGGATCGGGACGGCCATGAGTGTGAGCGCGAGGGCGACGAAGGTCGGGCCCGTGTCGAACTCGTGCACGGCGCCGGCCAGGATGTCGTCGATGAAGCCGGGCTTGTACAGGGCGAGGTAGTCGACGTAGATGTAGAGGAACATGAAGCTGGCCCAGGCCGCGGCAAGCTTCGCCTGGACCGGGAGGTGCGCTTCCTGGAGCGCACCGGCCCGTCTGTCGGTTCTGGTCATCACGTCTCCTGTCTGCTGGCGTCAGCCGGGTCGGCTCACTCGATGTCTCCACACTGACCAGCGTCGGCGGGCGTCACATCCGCTTGCGGGCTCGGGCTGTCCTGGCCCCGGGCGCGGGAAACTCGCCGTACTTTCGGCTGATCCGCCCGAGGGGCGGCCCCCTTACGTTCTCGGAAAAGGGGGAAGCATGCTTGCTGGGATCTGGGCTGAGCCTCGCCCCACAGGTGCGCCGGTGCGTCTGTGGCGGGACTGGGCGCTGTCCTCGGCTCTTGTCGTGATCTCGGTCGTCGAGATGCTGCTGCGCGACGACAGGGCATGGGCGCCGCTGCTGGTCGGTGTCAGCGTCGTGGTCGCGGCGTGCCTGCTGTATCGACGCACGCGACCGCTGGCCGCGGTAAGCGTTGCCTTCGGAGCCGTTCTCCTCTTCGACATCGCGAGGATCGCGGTCATCGACGCCACCGGTCTGCTGGGCATCGCAGGGCTGCTCGTGTTGCCCTACGCCCTGCTGCGCTGGGGAGCAGGTCGTGAGGCTGCCCTCGGACTCGGCATCATCCTCATCTGGCTACCCGTCACCCTCGTCGCGGAGTCGACCTCGCCCGCGGAGAAGGTCGCCGGTTACGGCTTCTTCCTGTGCTCTGCCGCGCTCGGAGCGGCAGTGCGCTACCGCACCAGAAGCCACGAGCGCGACGTCGAGCAGGTCCGGCTCCACCAGCGCAACGAACTCGCCCGCGAGCTGCACGACACGGTCGGCCATCACGTCTCGGCCATCGCCGTCCAGGCACAGGCAGGTCGCGCGCTGGCCGCCGCAGATCCGGAGCGCGCGCTGGCCACCCTGGTCACCATCGAGGAAGAGGCGTCCCGGACGCTCAGGGAGATGCGAGCCCTCGTGGGCGTGCTGCGCGACGGTACGGACGCCGATCTCACCCCTCGGCGAGGAGTGGCGGACATCGAGCGACTCGCTCGTCCCGGCGGCGAGGTGCTGGGCGTCCGCGTGCAGGTCTCCGGTGACGCCGACGCCGTTGAGCCGGCGGTCGGCACCGCCCTCTACCTGATCGCCGCCGAGGCGGTCACCAACGCGACCCGCCACGCCCGCGGCGCCACCGGAGTCACCGTCGACGTCACCGCATCCCGCGACCAGGTGCACCTGCGGGTACGCGATGACGGCGAGGCGACCACGACCAGCTCTTCGCACGCCGGCTACGGGCTGCGCGGCATGGCCGAGCGGGCGAGCCTGCTCGGCGGCACCCTCCGGGCGGGACCTGCCGCGGACGGCGGCTGGAGCGTCGACGCCTCGCTGCCTCGGACAGCGCGCACGTCATGACCATCCGCGTGCTGGTCGCTGACGACCAGGACATCGTCAGGGCAGGGCTCTGCATGATCCTGAACGCCCAACCGGGCATCGCCGTCGTCGGCGACGCCGCCGACGGCCGCCGGGCGATCTCCATGGCCCGTTCGCTGCGTCCCGATGTGTGCCTGCTGGACATCCGCATGCCCGAGGTCGACGGGATCGAAGCCACCCGCCGGCTCGCCGGGGCCGACGTCGCCGATCCTCTGGCCGTCGTCGTCATCACCACCTTCGACCTCGACGAGTACGTCTACGGCGCGCTCAAGGCAGGCGCCCGCGGCTTCCTCCTCAAGGACGCCGGCGCCGAGATGCTCACCCAGGCCGTCCATGCCGCGGCCCGCGGCGACGCCCTGATCGCACCGAACATCACCGCGAGGCTCCTGTCCTCCTTCGCGAACAGCCGCCCGCGCTCGGTGCCACCTGAGCCTGTCGAGCCGCTGACCGCTCGCGAAGAACAGGTTCTGCTGGCTGCCGCTCGCGGGCGGACCAACAGCGAGATCGGCGATGAGCTGTCCATCAGCCTCAGCACCGTCAAGACCCACATCGCCGCCCTGATGCGCAAGCTCAACGCCCGCAACCGCGTCGAGATCGTGATGTGGGCCTACGAGACACGCCGCGTCGGCACCTGACCGACGCCCGCAGGCCCGGGTCGCGGAACCAACGCCGACCGCTTCGGTGTGAGCTGTCGGCACCAGTTCGACGGCACCACTCGCCCGGATGCCACGGCCTGCGCCCCGAGCGCAACCGCTTCGTCCGGCTGACCGGCGGCGACGAGAGCAAGTCCGAGGTCGAGGCCGCGCTCCCCCGGGTACGCCGGCGCCGCCACCACCGCAGCCCTGGCGATCTGGGCCCGGTGACCACGATGACCGCGACCACCACCCTCGTCGTGCAGGACCCCGTCGACGCCTACGAACTGTTCGCCCACGCCCGCACCGTGCTCAGGCTGCCCCTGGACGGCCGATGGCACCTGGTCGACCACGGCCGCGTCCACATGCTGCAAACCCTGCCCGGACAGGGCGCACCGGCCCTGGCCAGCGTGCACCTCCCCGTCGACGGCAGCCGGCACCCCGGCGAGCCCCACGCCGGCATCCCCGGCGGCTACGCCCTGCTCGCCTTCACCACCGACGGCGGCGACACCAACAGGACCCAGCGCCGGCACCGCGACCTCGCCGGCCAGGCTAGTGCGTGGCTGACCCACCGACGGCTTCGCTGGACCTGGTCACACGCCGACGGGCCCTTCACGACCAACCACGCCGATCTTGCGACCAGGGGCCAAATAGTTGATCTTTTTGGGGGTCTGCGCGGTCCCTGATCGCTGCCACGGTGGTTGACCGCTGTGAGTCGATCTCCTCTGAGCATCGGCGAGCTGGTCGAGCACTGGACCCTTGTCCCTGCTGAGCTGGACCTGGTTGCGTCCAAGCATGGCGAGATACGGCCGGGTTCGCGCTGTTGCGGAGGTTCTACGACCGGTACGGCCGCTTCCCGCGAGGTTGGGCAGATCTGCGCCCGGAGGCGATGGACTTCGCCTCTCGCCAGGTCAAGGCGGAGCCGGGTTACTTGGCGTTCTACGGAGACCAGGGCCAGCGGATCCATCACACCCCCAATCGGCTAGATCAACCCGACAACGCACCCAGAATCCAATCCACGGATTCAGGCTAAGGTCCGGTCCGGCAGCGGAACAGGGGCGCAGGACCTGCGGCAGGGTGGGGCGAGCGCCCCACCCTGCCGTTGAACTCAGCCGATCTGCAGGGTCACGTCGTCCAGCACGAAGCTGGTCTGCAGGTAGGCGTCCTCGGTGCCGGTGAAGGTCAGCGTGACCGTCTGGCCGGCGTACGCGCCGAGGTTGACGGTGCGCTGCGTGTAGCCCGTGGCAGCGTTCATGTTGGACAGCGACGCCACGGTGGTGCCGTTGGCCTTGATCGTGAACACGTCGTAGGCGAGCGCCCAGTACTCGCTCGTGTCGATGTGCAGCCAGTAGGTCAGTACCGCACTGGTGCAGCCCGACGGGATGGTGACGGTCTGGCTGATGGCCTCGGTCGCGGTGTAGCCGTTTCCGCCGAGCCACGCGTACCGGGTGCCGCTGCGCGGCACCTGCCCGATAGAGGTGCCGATCACGCCGGTGGAGCCGGTCCACGGCGAGGTGCCGCTTTCGAAACCGCCGTTGAGGATCAGCTGGGCGGCGGTGCAGCCGCCCGGCCCGCCGGTCACGGTCAGCGTGTACGTGGTGCTGTGCGACACCGAACCCGCGCCGGTGATGGTGATGGTGTAGGTGCCGCCGGCCACCGACGAGCCGACCGCGATGGTGGCGGTCGACGAGCTGCCGGAGGTGACCGACGACGGGCTGAACGAGACCGTTACGCCCGTGGGGGCGCCGCTGGCGGTCAGGGTAACCGTCTGGGCGCTGCCCGAGGTGGTGGCGGTGCCGACGGTGGTCGTGGTGCTGGACCCCGCGTTCACGGTGCCCGACGCGGGGCTGGCCGAGATCGAGAAGTCGTTGGTCGGCGTCGAGGTGCCGACCGCCCGGTTCCACAGCGTGTAGGCGATGCCGTCGGCAGCCCGGTTCAGCGCGGTGGCGTCGATGTTGCTGAGGGTGTCGCACGAGGAGTGGTAGCAGGAGTCGTAGGACTGACCGGCCGTGCCGCCCCACTTCGACGCCTGGGCCGACGTCTTGGTGGCGCTGGCGCCCATCGCGTAACCGGAGGTCGGGATGCCCGCGTTCTGGAACGAGTAGTCGTCGGAACGGCCCTGGCCCTCGACGTTCTCCTCCGGCTGCAGGCTGAGGGAGTCCCAGTACGCCTTCATCGGCTGCGACGCGGTCGAGGTGATGTTGTTGATGAAGTAGCCGCCGTTCTTCGACGCGATCATGTCGAAGTTGTAGTAGGCCTTGATCGCCGTTCGCTGGGTACTGGTCAGCGAGTTGACGTAGAACTTGGAGCCGTTGAGGCCCTGTTCCTCGTCGGTCCACCAGCCGAAGCGGACCTTGTTCAGCATGGTCGGGTTCTGCGCGGCCAGCGCGAGGGCGACCTCGAGCAGCGCCGCCGAGCCGGAGCCGTTGTCGTTCATGCCCGGACCGGCCGAGACGCCGTCCAGGTGGGCGCCGAACATGTAGACGTTGCTCGCGTTACCGCCCGGCCACTCGGCGATCAGGTTCGGGCCTGCACCGCTGGTGCAGCCGGAGGTGCAGGGCTGCTCGGTGACGGTGAAGCCGGCGGCCTGCAGCTTGCCCTTGACGTACGCCACCGACTGCAGGTAGCCCTGGCCGGTCGAGCGGCGGGTGCCGCCGTTGTTGGTGGCGATGGTGCTGAGCTGTGTCAGGTGCGCCTGCACGTTGGCGACGTCGATGTCCGGCGCGGTGCCACCGGGGGTGCCGCCGTTGACCGTCAGCGTGTACTGGGCCGTGTGGGTGACCGACCCGGTGCCGGTCACGGTGATGGTGTACGTGCCCGCGGCCGCGCCGGACGTGGTCGCCACCGTCATCGTGGAGCTGCCGCCCGAGGTGACCGACGACGGGCTGAACGACACGGTGACCCCCGACGGGGCACCCGAGGAGGTCAGCGACACGGTCTGCGCGCTGCCGGAGACGGTGGCGGTGTTGACCGTCGCGGTCACCGAGGAGCCCGCGTTGACGCCGCCCGAGGTGGGGCTGATCGACATCGAGAAGTCGGTGCTGGTCGCGGTGCAGGTCGGGTCGCCGGTCTGGGCCGGGACCGCGACCGCGTTCCACGCGTCCTTGGTCCGGTTGAACAGGACGCACGAGGAGTCCAGGTTCTTCGCGGCGGTCAGGGTCGCGGTGCGGTACTTCTTGTGGGTCATGCCGGAGGTCTTCAGCAGCATGCCGCCGTAGAAGATCTTTCCGGCGGACTGGATGCCCACGCCGGTGACCGACGACGGGCCGCCCGAGCAGATGGGGCTGTTCGGCTTGCCGCCGCCCGGCGCGCTGCCCTCGGCGAGCAGGTAGAACCAGTGGTTGAGCGGACCTGCGGCCGCGTGTACCTCCGTGTTCGGGATCGACGAGGAGTAGCAGTTCGGGTGGCCGCCGACCAGCGAGGGGTTGTACATGTTGCGGATCGGGCCGTCGCCGACGAGGTCGATCTCCTCACCGACCAGGTAGTCGGGTTCGTCGTAGGCGCTGGACTGGTTGGCGTATGCCTCGGTCAGGGCGCCGAAGATGTCGCCGGTGGCTTCGCCGAGGCCGGCTTCGGAGCTGGTGCCGCCGGGGGTGTTCTGGTCCATGCCGTGGCCGAACTCGTGACCCACCACATCCATCGAGGAGATCCAGTTGCCTGCCGAGTTCTTGCCGATCGTGATCGTCGAGCCGTCCCAGTAGGCGTTCTGCTCGTTCAGGCCGACCTTGATCGGCCAGCTGCCGCCGTTGCCGTTGTGCCCGTTGCGGCCCAGCCAGGCCGACAGCATGTCCCATTCCTTCTGCGCCGAGTACAGTGCGTCGACGCAGCCGGTCTCCTTGCTTGTGCCCACTCCGTTGCCCCAGCTGTCGTCGGCGCCGGAGAAGACGGTGCTGGTGCTGTAGTCCTGGCAGTTCAGGCCGGTGCGCGTGGTGTCGCGCAGGTAGTACGTGCTGCCCGACTGCGACGTGGTGATCGACAGTGGGCTGGGCCCGTTCCACTTGCCGGTGCCGGAACCGGCCGCGGCGTCCTCCTGCTTGGCCAGCACCTGGCCGTTGCGCGCGTCCACGAAGACATGCAGGTGGCTGGGCGCCGAGGCGGTGCGCCCGGCGACGACGACCTCCCACGCGAGTCGCGCGGTGCTGTCCTTGACGTGCACCACGAGGGTGCGCGACTCGACCTGGTCGACCTTGGTGAGCAGGCCCTTGGCGGTCTGCTCGGCGCGGTCGGCGGCGACCGTCGGCACGACGGAGACGTTGATCTTCGTCTTGGTGGCGGCCGAGATCGCCCGGATGGCGCCCCGGCCGTCGGCGAGTACGGCGGCGTCGCCGCCGACCACCGGCAGGCCCCGGTAGGTGCGCTCGTAGGCAATGGAGAACAGGCCGTCCACCCACGGGATCACCATGCGACGGTCGTACTGCTCGAAGGGGCCTTTCGCCAGCGCGTCGTGACCGCCGTCGGCAGCGCGGTCGGCTGCAGAGATCGCCAGCGACAGCGGGCTCTGCGCAACCGTGGGTGTAGGGGGCGGGGTGGCTGCGGTCGACTGGGTGGCCACCCCGGTCACGGTGCCCAGGGTAAGCGCAACCGCGACAGCGGCCGCCATGGCAGTTCTTCGATACATCGCAATCCTCCCGCCGAGATGGGTTGAGGGGTGTGGCAGCAGGGCCCGTGTTGATGGGATCTCCGGCAACCGGTGACAGCTCGGCTTTGGCGATGACACTAGGAACGGCGGAGGCTGGCCGAAATCAGGGCAACCCCTTGCTCTGGTGCGCGAAGGACCGTCGGGCGCACTATGATCCGGTGCCAGATTCTGCGACGGCAGTGAATGCGCATCAGGGGGCCACCGGCACCATGCTGCCGGTGGTACCGGGCGTCGTGCGCGGCGCCCGTCGGGTGGTGCTGTTCGGTCCGCCCGGGATCGGCAAGACCGCTGCGGCCGGTGTACTCGGGCAGCAGCTGGGCATGCCTGTCCTAAGGCTGGCTCCGAGCCCACAGGACGCCCAGGTCCCCTACACCGGACTGCTCGAACTCGCACTGGCCCTCCAACCGCTGCCGGCCGCGCGGGAACTCGCGACCGGAATCGACAAGGCCGTCGGAGTGCCGGGCTCTGCCGATCCCGCCGGGACCGCTCTACGGCTGCGCCGGTTGACCGCCACCCTGCTGCTGGACACCCCGCCTCTGACACTGGTGGTGGACAACGCCCAGTGGCTGGATACGGCCAGCGCGGCCGTCTTGCGTTGGGCACTGCGCCTGGCTCCCGACCTTCCCGTCATAGCCGCAGAGCGAATCTGGCGCCCGGGGAGCGAAGGCCACTGGTGCGGCGAGGACCCCTGTGCGGTACGCATCCCGGCGCTGACACCCGATCAGGTCGCAACCCTGCTGTCGCCGTACCGGCTAACCCCCTACGAGGTCACGCAGACCCACATCCGCAGCGGAGGGAACCCGGCCCTAGCCCTCGCATTCGCCGGGGCCCGCAGCCGCGCCACCGACCTGCCGGCCGCTCAGGGTCTCGTAGACGACCTGGTCCTGCCGCCGGCCGCCCGCCGACTGGTGAACGAATGGCTGGGCACTGTGTCGGCCGAAGTTCAGGAACTGTTGACGGTCGCCGCACTCGACGACCGGCCCGACCGCGAACTGCTGAGCCGCCTCGCCGGCCCGCCCGCCGAAAACCTTCTCGCAGAGGCCGAGGCAGCCGGACTGATCAACATCGGGCAGGTCGACGGGAAGATCCGGTTCGCCGCCGCCGCGATCGGTGCCGAACTCGCGGCCCGACCGCCGGTCGCCACACGCAGGCTCCTGCACGCCCGCCTGGCCGAAGCCAGCCGCGACAGCATCCGCCGCGACCGTCACACCACGCTGGCGGCCGACACCAACGACCCGCAGTCGGCCGACTGCGCCGACCGCGCCGCCGCCCGCGCCCGGCTGCGCGGAGAACCCGCACTAGCGGCCGAGCTCTCCCTGCTCGCCGCCGAACGTACCCCGGAGACCGACGCCGACCTGCTCACCGAACGGGCGCTGACCGCCGTACGCGACGCCGCCCACAACGGCGACCTGCCCCGCGGCCAGGCTGCCGTCCGCCTCGTCCTGAACCACGACAGCAGCCCCGCCAACCGCGTCAACGCCCTCATCGCCCTGATCGACTCAGGCGGACAGCACCTGTACAACGGCGACAAGCTGTTCGCCGACGCACTTCACGAAGCGGCCGGACATCCGGACCTGACCGCGCAGATCCTCGTCCGCCAGGCGATCTGGGCCAACGTCAACGGCGATCCCGACCGGGCGTGCGCCCAGGCTGCCCGGGCCGCCAGCCTCGCCCGGAGCGCTGGCGACACCGCCACCACCGCCATGGCCCTCACGATGCAGGCCCGCATCCAACGCATCCTCGGCCGCCCCCAAGCCGAGACCACGCTCGGCCACGCCCTGTCCCTGCCACGCAGCACTCACATCCCCGTCAACGCCAGGCCCGAACAGCTCTCCGCCCGGCACGCCATCTTCGACGACCGTCTGGACGAAGCCCGCAGCGCACTGCTGCCTCTGCTCGTCGAAGCCGAGCGGACCGGAGACGCCGAAGCCACCGTGGATGTCCTGCGCAGCCTCGCCGAAGTCGAGATCCGCGCCGGACGGTGCGGACTGGCCCTCGACTACGCCGGCCGCGCCCTGTCGCTTACCGACAGAGCCGCCTTGGACCCCGCACCAACGTGCTACACCTCCGCCCTGGTCGAGGGCACCGCCTCGTGCACCGACTCCGCCCTCGCTCACGCACGCCGCGGGGCGGACACCTCCCGCCGGGAGGACAACAAAGTCTTCCTCTCCCGAAACCTCTTCGTCCTCGGACATCTTCTCCTGGTCACCGGGCGTCCGAAAGAAGCCCTGGAGGCGCTGGAAGAGGTCCGTACGCTTGAGAAGCGCCAGCAGGTCCGCGACCCGTCCGTCCTGCGCTGGCACGCCGACCTCGCCCAAGCCCTCATCTCCCTCGGCTACCTCGACCAAGCCCGCAAACTGCTGACCGATACCCGTCGCACCGCGACTGATCTAGATAGAAGCTGCGTCCTCCCCGTGCTCGACCGCTCCCAGGCACTCCTGGAAGCCACCCTGGGCAACTACGATGCGGCCGCCGACCTCCTCACCGCAGCAGCCGACCACCTCCGCCACCTGCCCATCGAACACGGTCGAACCCTCCTGGCCCTCAGCCACACCGAACGACGCGGACGCCGACGCGCCAGCGCCCGCACCGCGGCGCAGAGCGCCGCCGACCTCTTCAGCACGCACCAGGCACACCCCTGGATCGAAGCCGCCACCCGCACCCTCCACCAACTGGAGCCCGTCCCCGCGCACAGCAGTACGCTCCCCTGCCTCACCTCCGCCGAACAGCGCTGCGTCGAGCTCGCCGCCAGCGGAGCGACCAACCGCGACATCGCCACCGCCCTCACCATCAGTGTCAAAACAGTCGAAGCAAACCTCACCCGCGTCTACCGGAAGCTCGGCATCCACTCACGCGTCCAACTCGCGCACCTTGCAGCCCTGACGGCAGCGCCGGCAGAAGCCCTGCAGCCCGGCCTGGCGCATCAGCCTGGCAACGCGTTTGCGCCCACTTCCGACTCCGGTGCCCAGGCGTAACTCGGCGTGCGGCGTAAAGGAGCGGGTTGGGCGAGGATCGCACGTGCTTCCCCGGACAGCATCCTCGCTACGTCAAGTCGCAAAATGCCGTGACGAGGATTTAGAATCGAGAAAGTTGACACAAAAAGCAACAGAGGCGGCCGGTTTGCTACTGTAACCGCCAGCAACGGAGCGCAGCAGCTATCCAATGCGACCAACAAACAGAGGTAATGAACGGCTGAATCGCAGGCAGTCGGCCTACCGACATGCATAGATGACGGTCTTAGGAAACCGGTGCTCTGTTGGCCGTCCTCAGGAGCACGCCGAGCGCGGCGCGGCCCCGGCGAGCGGACGGACGACTGGCCCCATACCTCGCGGCCAACGCCTTACGGCCCGAGTGGAGAAGTCCGAGTACCGTGGTATAAGAGTCCTTCTAGTTCGGCGTCCTGGGCCGGGCTTACGCAGCATGGGTCGTTTCCGGTCGATGCCCGCCGGTACAGTCTGCCCACACCGGGCAGGAGACGACGATGGGGCTCAGAGACCGACTTGGCGTCGACGCGTTCTGGACCCCTGGTGAGGTTCTCACACACGGGTTCGACTTTCGTCCACGCTGGTGGCAGCAACGCGTCCCCGCCGAAGGGTGGACGGCATGGCTATCCGACCTGCCCGAGGCCAACAGGGGTCGGCAGTACCGACATATCACGCGTAGCGACCTCCTCACCGCAGCGAATGGCGGTCCAGACGACGTCGGGCGACTGCTGGTCGGCAACTACGCCTGGGGCACCGGCGACCGAGCATTCCTCGTCGGTCGTCGAGCTCAGGTCTTCACTAAGAACACGACTGAGTCCACCACGGCCAAGCTCGTTAAGGCTTTGACCGTCCTTCGTGATCAGGGACCGGCGAAGGCGTACGAGATGCTGGCCCTGGGCGGCGAGCAGAAGCTTCCCTACCTCGGGCCCTCGTTCTACACCAAGCTGCTGTACTTCGCGGATGCCCGGCCCGACGCACAACCTGGTCGCGCGCTGATCCTCGACCAGTTCGTTGCCATAGCTTTGAAGGAAGTCGAACACTGGGACATTACGGAACGCGGCCCTTGGGGCCCAGATCAATACCAGCGGTGGCTCGAATTCGCCCACAACCATGCCAGAACTGAGTCCACTAACCAAGCGGCCGTGCGCCCGGATGCTATCGAGGCGGCGATGTTCAGAAAAGGCTGGGCAATCTACCAGGCGCGTATAGCTGCCGCCCGCGCCGCGCGCCGGCAACCGTGACTCCTGACGCCATCATCGTCGCTCTGCCGGATCAGCATGGCGGGCCCCAATCTTGGCGCCAGCAGCAGTTCGTCGCGAAGGATGAGCATAGAGTCGCGGTTGTCGCCGCCCCACAGAGCTGAAGCCCACAGCCGAGCAGCTGACGGAACGACCAGCATCGTGGTAATCAACATAGTGACAGGGTCACCTCGACCAGTTCTCTCGCCTAGCAGCATCCGCAACCCCGAGAAGCTTCTCCTCGGCCGATTCGACCGGCGCGGCCGGCTGCCGGCACACCGGCCGCACGCATCCGCTGGCCACGCCGCAGCGCCAGCAGCTGGCGAGACTGCTTTCCCCGCCACGTCCGACCGAGCGCCGTGTTGTCATCCACCCCTGGCCCGATCCGTTACCCGGCTGCCTGGTCGGGCCAGTTCGAGCGGCCTGAGCGGCTGAACTACGCGCAGGTCGAGGCGACCGTGGTGGCTGAGATTCAGGTGGACACGGCGTACGAGCACCACCGGTGGCGCCACCGGGTGCGGTACGCGCGGCCCAGGCCGGATCTGTCGGTGTACGACGTGCCGCTGATCCTCGACGAAGCCGAAGACCGCTTCGCCGGCTACGCGCGCAGTGCCTGACCGGCCTCATCCCACTTGCCAATACACACCGGCGCCGCAACCCACCGATCAACCAGCAGGACGGGCAGGCGGCGGCGCCCTGCGGTACGAATCAACTAATGGAAATCGAGTCAGGTGCCGTCACTATTGCGGTGAGGTCTAGGTATTGTCAGCAGGAATGGTACGGTGAGCGCGTCCAATCGGGTGATGCTGGCCGCCTGCGTTTCGAGGCTCGCGAGAAGGGCATGCTCGCTGAGTTGCGCGACGCGCCTCCTGCGGTAGTCACCCTTGTAGGTCCATTGTTCGAGCGGATACCAGCCCACGAGATAGATGCCAGTTCGTGTGCCGGCTTCCGGAAGGTAGCGCTGGGCTAGTTGCTGCTGCTGAGCGCTCAGCAACTCTCTATTCCAAGGTCCCTTCACCTCGATGACGACAACGATGCGGTCCGGCGTTGGTCCTTTCACCGGATCGTCGCGCATTGTCGCCTCGATCTGGATGTCAGTGCGGTCTCCAGCACCGTAGGCGTCAGTTGGGCGGACTAGGACTTCGCGGTTGACAGCTAATCCGCGCCGCTCGAGCCTCTTGGTGAGTTCGTGTGAGATGTACGCCGAGAGTGCAGGTTCGGGTTTCGGGAGCCAGGCTTCCTTCAGTTGGTATGGCTTGGGCAGAACGCGTGCGGGTAAGCGGTCCCACAACAATTCTCCGTGCGTCGGCAGATCGTTGCCGATGGCTTCGAGGACCTCCACAAGCAGATCGGCCAATTCGCGTTCGGACCGAACAAGTCGCCGGTTGGCGTCCTCAAACAACGCTGCCAGTTCGACGGGGGTCGGTGGGGACCAGGCCGAAGCGAATAGGTTGGTCCGAGCCCGAAGAATATGAGAGGTTATGATGACGCGGCTGGGGTACTCGTCGCGAAGCTTTGTGAGCGCGCGCAAGGCTTGCTCGCTGCCGCGGCTGCTGATGCTCTGAAGGACGCGATCCCGCCACTCCCGAGTTTGTTCCTCGGGGCCAACGAAGTGTACTCCTTCGATGGGGACGTCATCTTCGGGCGGAAATAGTCCCGAAAGCCACCGATAAAGCTCCGCCAGTTGTTCTTCCTCTAGGTCAGCGAGAAAGTCGCTGTAGCTGGCGCCGAGGCACAGAGCTACGTCCCGACCTAGGGCAGCATCTTTGCCTACGGCCGATAGCACGGTGGCGAGGTACTGGTGAGAATCCACGGTGAGCAGCGCTCTGGCTGCTCGCGCCGCGAGCTGCCGTTGCCATCCGCTTGAGACATCTGCCTCCAGCGCATGGTGTGCGGTGTCGACTGCTCGCTGGTCCTGTGCTTGTAAGAGAGCGACGAGCATCTCCTCCCACCGTTGCAGGGCATGCGTTCGACTCTCGTCCGTCGTAAGCGAAAGCGCGGCCTGGTCCGCCTTCCGGCCGTTGGGCGGCTCGTCGGGTGCCGGGTGAGGGGCTTGCTGACCCGCGGCGTCGCTTGGTCCGTCGTCTCCTCTCGTTCGGGTGATAGCGTCAGCAAGTTCGGTGAGTAGTGCCGCAAACGTGTCGGCCAGTTCAACGTGCCATGCCGGGTCTACAAGTTCCGTCTCAGATGCCAGATGTCCCTGCATCAGTTCCCCACGCACATAAGCGTCGACCGCCGCTGCGAGCTGTGACGCCGAGTGCTCGACGGCTCGCGACAGGAGTCTCAACTTGATTTCCCTATCACCGGCGTTGCTGGGCACGGTGTGGAACCAAATCAGCGCCCCTGCCCAGGACGACCAGGCTGCGTTCGGCACTTCCGAAAGGCGGTCTTTCCTTTCGAGGAGTGCCAGCGCCAGATACCCGGCCCATCCACGCTTGTCGTATCGGTTGGTGCCGAGCCATTCGTCCGAGTGGTCGTGCTCGTTGGCGATGAAATGGACCGCTGCTTCGATCAGCACGTCCACCCCGCTCCCATCGAGTGCGGCTAGACCGGGGAAGTCTAGGATGTCGTCATCGAGACGGAGTGTCCCCTCGCCACTGTTGGGATCGGCCTGAAGCTGCCAGGCCAGGCGCCAAAAGGCGTCGACATTGCCGGCTGCGGCATCGGCAAGCAGTTGGTTGAGCTTTGCGACAAATTCCTCTCGCTCGACTGACGGCAAACCATCATCTACTCGATCCCGCCTCCTGCCGTGGGCCTGTCGCCACAGATTCGCGAGGTCGCTGTCAAGCGGGACGGGCTCAAACCACCATTTGACGTGTGGCCAGACTGGATGGTCCGGGTTCGAGTAGGCAAGTTCGCCCGATGCGGCATCGGATAGGTCGAAGAGGTAGCCAGCCACCTGTGCAAGCGCTTCCGCAAGAATTCTGTTGCCGACACCTAGTGCCTCGGACGCCCGCTCGTATGCCCATGGAAAGTCGGCACCCGTTAGAAGGTAGCCACGGTTGGCTCGACGCAGCCCGTCAGGAAGAACGGGTTTTCGGACGCGCCAGGAGCGGTCTCTCGTGCCCCAGCCGTCAGCAATCGCCCAGATCTTGGCGCGATCGAACGTATCGGTGGTCGCCGCTAACTCGACCAACGAGTGCGCGAGGGCATGACGGAGGTCGCGGAAGCGTGGTGGCTCTCGGCCATCCTCGTCCTCAGCATCTACCGCTGTGGGTAACGGTGGATGGTCGAACCGCTCAAGTCGCGGTCGCAAGATCAGAGCAACCTCGCGCGCTCGGCTTAAGGCACCGTCACCGGATAATGCCCGCTCTACGATCCCGTCAATGAGTTCAATGTCCAACCGGCCGACCGGACGTTCGTCAGGAGGCTCTTCGTCGCTTCCTTGTACATCCGCCGTCGAGGATCGCAGTTCGGAGGGGCTGCGACCGTTGTGGAGCTGCCCGATAGCCCACTCGAGTACGGCAGGCAGGTCCTCTTCCGACAGCTCTGATGCGAAGCGCATCTCAAAGCCCAGGTAGGAGCCGACGAGGTTGCGGTTTCGCCGAGGTCGAAGGTGTTGGAGCACGTCCTCAACAGAGATGTAAGCGGGCCACAGCATGTCTAGCAGTGCCCCCCGTAGCTCGTCGTCTGGATCGACCCGTGAGGCGTAGCTGGCGTCCACGAGGCTGCTGGCAACCTGCGCCAGTTGCGGCGCGGCATCTGTGGGACTCGTCTCAAACGCTGTCATAGCCGCCAGAAGACGTAGGTGACTACTCCATCCGTCCTTCGCCGCCAAGTCGAGCAGCGGGCCGACCAGTTCCGGGACCCCCGCCTCTCGGGCTAGACGGACCGCCAACCGCAGCCGCGCAAGTGAGGGCCAGTCCTGGGGCTCGCGATCGCCTGCCTCGTTCAGGACTGTAAGTAGCTGAGCGCCGAGTCCGGGATGTTTAAGGCGGCGAGGTGCGCGGGCCCATGGGACATCCCCCAGCTCGACCTCGCCGGCACGGCGTAGCAACGCATCAACGACCAGCGACCGGACCTCCGGTGAGTCGACAATCGAGCTGTGCGCCACCAGGCTTTCCGGATCCGCGTCCGCCAGCCACTGGGCATGGCTCGGGTCGAGAGTGACTAGCCAGGCTGCCGCTTCGCGTAGCTGAATCGGCACGCTCCGGCTGTCATCGCTGCCGGCAACCAGGAACAACCGCTGCAATTGAATTACCGGAACGGCCCGGCCTATGAGATGTCGTGCGGTGAGGAATCCGGCAAAGGAGCCGTGACGGAAGGCCAGCCTGTTGCGGCCGCGGCCGGTGAAGAGCGCAGTCGCCAGCGTTGCTGAAACGGCCCTCTTCGTGACGACAAAGGCTGCGTTGTCGACGCTCTCCTGCCCCCCAGCGATGGACTCAGCGTTAAGGTCCTGTTCGCCGGACTCCAGCACCGCTCCGCGCCATATGGTTCGCCGATTGGACAGAAGCAAGCGCGCGGCGATCCGTTCGGCGATAGCAAGCCGCTGATCCAGGGTTGACTCGTCGTCCTGGGTGCGCCGCTCATCGTCGTGCTCGCTAAGCAGTTGAGTAACTCCAAGCGCGAACAGCTCCGTCGGCCGGGCATTCAGATGACCGGTCCGTCGGTAAGTGCGAATCAAGAGCCCGAGCGTCAACGGAACGCTTGCCAGGACTCCCGCGCCGGCAGCGACTGCCGACGCCACCAGCGACTCACCGTCGATCTGATCAGCGCTAGCCGCCAGCCGAACCGCTTCCTGCCTCGTCAATGGCGCTAGGTCGGCCACGATGCATGGGCCAAAGTGTGATGTCAAAACGTTTGTCAGGTCTGGCGGGTAGTCGGCGGTTCGGCAACCGAAGATGAAGCGGGCACGAGACGTGTCACGACCTCTGAGCGCGAGCCGTAGCCTGGCTGCAAGATGCCGAACCAGTGGACTTTCGTCGATCTGGTCGATGACGACGATCAAGTCGGCAGCGGTGCGCCCGGTGGTCAGCCCGACCACGGGCGTGTCGCCACCCGACATCAGGTGGCGCTCGGGAAGACGGCGCAGATGACGGCCTAGCAGCTCATCGAACGTTGCATCCGATAGGTCAGCCGCATCCACCTCGACGATAGGAGAAGGCGAGAGAGCGGTGGGCTGCTGATTCCAGTTGCGCACGAGAGCCGCAAACTCAGTCGTTTTGCCCACGCCGGGCTCACCTAGCAAGACGAGGGACCCTGCTCTTGCCGCGGTTTCCGTTGCGACCAGGGCCCCAGGCACCAACTCCACTACGGGCCCGTTTTGAACGGCGGACGGATCGAGGAAGCCGTCACCGTCGAGAGGGAACGGCAGCTCGTCCTCCACCGTGCCCGATCGGATGCGGCACAACCGTTTGACCGTGGTTGTGAAGATCCCGTTCTCTTCCATGTCTCCACACCCGCCAACTCAGATCTCGACCACCCGGCGTGGACGGCCGTCGAAGCGTAGCGCTTCGTTCCGACAACGAGGCCGTCAGCGGGCCGGGAGGCGGGGGACGGGGATATAGCCGCCTGCGATGACAGCAACGTGCCGCTGGTGGTAGACGACCAACAGCCGTTCGTCGACACGGTTACGGTTCCGCCAGGCGCACCTTTGGCCAGATCGGGCTGCCACCCGCCCGGAGCGTCTTCGCCGCTGAGGTCGCCCGAGTGTTGGGGCGACCCCTGCCCCTGTACGGCGCAGGCATCAGCGTTCGCGGCGAGCCCCCATCGAAGGTTTTGCGGGTGGCCGGACCACTGTCGCGAGCGCTGGCCGGAATGCCGTTGTTTCTGATCAATACCGGTCGAGAACAGACGAAAGCCGCACCAAAAAAGAGCAGGAAAGGGGACAGCTCGCGCTCAAGTGTTGCCTTATCATTCATCTTCACGGGGAGGGCGCGGGGGTTCACATGGGGGAATACGGGGACAGCGACGTCGTCCCCGACGACGGGCTCATCCGCCGGCTGAAGGCGCTAGCCTGCACGGCACCGCTGAATGATCTCGATTCCCGCAAGTCGCACCTGGAGTGGGTCGACGGCTCGATCTACCAGATGGCCGAAATCGGATTGCACGTCATCGACCAGGTCACCATCGCCATGGATTTCGACGCGGGCGCTGACGCCGAACAGATCATCGCCCGCACGGTCCCGCTCGTGGCGATGCAGGGTCCCGCCCGTACCAACGAGGAACACGGCCGGGTTGCCCGGTGGGTGCTTGACAGCTTGATCAACGTCGGCACCGTCGACAGGGGATTCCAGCGCGTGTATGGCGAGGTGGACGACGTGGGCGTCTACGTCCGTCGCCGGTTCGACTTCAAGCTCCTCGTCGAGCTATCCGGCGCGGGCGGCGAGATCTACCTGAGGGCCACCGACGAAGCGATCAACGTGCTCGTCGGCGCGCTCGACACCGACATTGAGTCCGCCCAAGTCGCCGCCGAGGTGAAGCTCGACAACCTGATCAGGCGGGGCCGGCTGGCCGACGCGAAGCTCGCCGCCGAGCAGGCCCGCTACCGCACCGTCCAGCTCGGCGAGACACTGCGCACCATGCTGGAGGCGACCCGGCGCGACGTGCGGGCGGTGGACTGGGACGAGGCCGCCCCCGCGCTGCTCGACTCTGCGCTCGACCACGTCCAAGACCGGTTCACCAACGAGAACGTGATCCTGCGACACATTGCCGACGCCCGCGACGAGGCGACCGACCCCCGGCACAAGCGCCAGGCTGCCGACCTGGTCGCCATCGTCGAGGACTGCATGCGCCGGCACAGCCAGCTGCTGATGCGGCTGCAACGGGCCCGGGCGCTGTTTCGCGCGGAGCAGGACCGACAGCTGTTCGCCGATCCGCCGCGCCGGGAGGCCGCCGACCTACACGGCCAGCTCCTGCGCCCGATCATGGACCTCCCGGCCGCCGACGCCCTCGACCCCCTCGAGTCGTACTTCCGCTCGTCGGCGGGCCTCGCCCGGCCGCCCGTCGTGACGCTGAGCTCGCTGGTCGACCTCCTGCTGCGGGTGCCGCCCGAGCCGGGCGACCTCGGCCGGGAACTACCCGAGCCGGAGTTGGTCCCGGTGACAAGCACGGACCGGTTCTCCGACGAGCACTGGCAGATGGCGGGCCTCCTGCTCGACCTGCAAGAAAACACGCGGCCGCTGTCCGAGCTGCTCGTAGAGGCCGCCGAGCTCGACGAGGACCTCCCCGCGCTGGTCAGCCTGCTCGCAACGCACGCCTACGCGCCCGAGCTCGGCTCGGCGATGCGGCGCGGACAGCTGCACGTCCTGCTGGCTCTGCCGGCCGGCGGCCCGCTCCCGCCGGCCGGGGTGGGCGGTGTCAACGGCGACGACCTTCTACTCAGTACGGTCGCGCTGCTCGACGATGAGGCATCACGGTGATTGACGACGTCACTGCCGCAGCCTCGCTGGTCGCGTTCGGCCTCCGCCCGAAAACGCTGCCCGGTCGTGAGCCCGCCTACCGGAGCCTGGTAACCCGGCACCGGGACGACGACGCGTTCGCCGCCCTGGTGACCGCGGTCGCCGAAGGGCTGGGCCTGCGGGTGCTCGACGTCGACGCCGAGTCGGGCATCGTGCTGTCGGCGCTGCACGGCTCGGTCTTCGAACTCCGGCTCGACCAGTACGCCCGGCAGACCCGGACGGGCGAGCGCCGCGACGTCGAGAAGGTGCTGCACGGCGTCATTTTCCTCGCCGCCGCGGCTTTGGCCTTCCCCCGCCCAGCCGACCTTGCCAACGACCAGTACACCGGCCGTGTCTCGGTTGCCGAGGTCGACACGATGGCCCGCGAGGTCGCTCGTGTCCTGCGCGAACGCGCGAACGGGACCGACCCAGAGGCCGACGCGCCCCGGCTCGAACGGGTATGGCGCGCGTATGCCCGTCGGCCAGAAAGTCAGTCCACCAAGGACGGCCGGGTCGCCCCGGACAGCACCCGGGGCATGGTCGCCCGAGCGCTGCGCTATCTCGCCGACCAAGGGCTGCTCGTGCCAGTTCCGGGTGAC
>NZ_JAGPXV010000399.1:0-5486 GCF_018070405.1 Micromonospora sp. D75 | reverse complement strand
CCGCCCGGGGGGGGTGAGTGCGGCGGGAGTGGAACGTGATGGGTGTGTCGAGGGGGGTTTGACACCCGTGGTGGTCCACGTGGGCTGCCCGGCGCTCGCAGATGGTCAGGGCGTGGGGGTTGGGTGGGGGGTGGGGCGGGCTGCTCTTGCTGCGGTGCGCAGGCGCAACAGGCCCGCCGCGACCGCGCCGGCTCCCGTCGCCAGGCCGACCACCACCAGCACCCGCACCAGGACCGGCGGGCCGGCGGCCGGGGGGATCGCGCGGGACAGCGCGGCGAGGTTCGTCACCCCGGCGAACACCGTCAGGCACGCGCCGGCCAGCGCCAGCACGAAGTCGGCGGCCGGGCGGCGGGCCAGCGCGTACCCGCCCGCGGCGAGCGCGCCGAGGCCGGTGAGCAGCGTCCACACCTGCCCGGTGAACAGTTCGGCGAGCATTCCGCCGAGGCCCGGGGTGCCGGTGTCGAACGCCCGGGCGACGGTGAGCGCCACTGTCGCCGCGCCACCCAGGGCGAGCAGCGCGCCCACGCCGCGCAGCGCCCGTACCCCGGCGGTCGTGCCGCCCGGCGCCAGCCCGGCCGCGCCGATCACCAGGAAGCCGAGCGTGGCGGCCACCCACCAGGGGTACGGGTCGGGCGGCGGCACCCAGTCCAGCGTGCCGCGTACGGCTCCGGTGGTGTCACCGGCGCGCAGCGGCACCGACCAGTCGCGTACCCGGTGCTCCCGGTCCGGGTCGGTGGCGACGGCGGCCGGCGGCGCCTCCTCCCGCCACAGCGTGCGCTGGTCGTGCCAGCGGGCGGTGGGCCCGTCGTCGATCCGCCGCCAGTCCGGCGCGGCGGCCGGGTTCGCCTCGGCGGGCAGCCGGGTCTCGCCGGCCAGCGTCCGGTTCAGGTACGTGGCGGGGGAGTGGACGTTCTCGTACACGCCGCCCGGGCCGACGCGCAGGTACGGCTCGCCGGAGTAGCCCATCACCGTGACGTCGGCGCCGGTGTCGTTCGTCAGCTCCAGCCGCGCGCCGGCCTCCACCATGCGGGCGGTGAGCCCGGGGCGGTCCGGGTCGACGCCGCTGATCGTGGCGCGGTAGTCGGTGCCGTCGGGCGCGTCCGCGCCGTGCGCGGCGGCCGGCGCGGCGAACGTGAGCAGGGCGACGGCCGCGCCGGTGAACACCAGCGCGGCCCGGCGCAGGGGTGCGGGGATCACTTCCCGGCCGCCTCCACCGCTGCCCTGATCCCCTCGGGGCTGCGGTCCCGCAGCTCACTTCCGTTGATCTTGATGGTCGGGGTCCCGGTCACGCCGGCCTTGCTCGCCTCGTCGGTGACGTGCTCGGTCCACGACCGGTACGTGCCGTCGGAGACGCAGGACGCGAACTCGTCCCGGTTCAGCCCGACGCCCGCGCCGATGTCGACCAGCTCGTCGTTGCTGAGCCCGGCGCCGCCCTCCGGCGGCTGCTTGGCGAAGAGCTGGTCGGTGAACTCGCGGAACTTGCCGCCCTGCGCGGCGCAGCCGGAGGCGGCCGAGGAGCGGGTGGAGTACTCGGTGGTGGAGAAGCGGTTGAGGAAGGCGACCGGGTGGAACACCAGCTTGGCCTTGCCCTCGGTGACGAGCTGGTTGAGCGTCTCGCCGTTGATCTGCTGGAACTGCTTGCAGGCCGGGCAGAGGTAGTCCTCGTACAGGTCGATGGTGACCGGCCCGGTGCCCTGGACGATGCCGGTGCCGGCGTCGTTCGCGCCGGGCGGCGCGGTGAAGTCGTCCGACTTCTGGCTGGAGTAGACGGCCCAGCCGATGCCACCGGCGATGACCAGCACCAGTACGGCGGCGATCGTGGTCCAGAGCGTGCGCTTGCGGCGCTTCTCCCGGGCGATCTGCTCGCGTACCACCCGCGCCGCGTCCCTGCGGCCCTTGCGGCTACTCATCGGTGTCCTCCACGGTGTCGTCGCCGGCCAGCCAGCCGTCCACCGAGAACGGCGTGCGGGGCCAGATCAGCAGGAACCCGGCAAGCGCCAGGAACCCCAGGTCCCGGAGGATCTCCGGGAGGTAACTGGGTGTCTCGCCGGCGGCGAGCTGGCCGCCGCTGCCGAAGCACCCGCAGTCGATGGCCAGGCCGCGCGCCCAGGCCGAGGCGATGCCGGCGATGAAGACCACGAGCAGCACCGCCGAGATCCCGGCGCTGACCCGGGTGGCCAGCCCGGCGAGAAGCAGCAGACCCAGGGCCAGCTCGACGAAGGGCAGCGCCGCGCCGATCACGGTGGCCAGCTCGTACGGCATCACCTGGTAGGCGTTGACGGCCCGGCCGGAGGCGGCGAGATCGCCGACCTTGGTGCCGCCGGCGATCAGCCAGACGGCGGCCAGTCCGAGGCGGGCGGCGACGCCGAGCCAGGGGCGCAGGGTCTGCCAGCGGCCGGCCGGGGAGGGGGAGGGGGTCACAGTCATTCGTCGTCCGAGCGTCACGAAAGGTTCCCGCTATCCGGTCATCGTGTCGCCGACGGCGCCGACCAGTTCGTCCCGGGCGCGGGCAACCCGGGAGCGGATGGTGCCCACCGGCACCCCCTCCACGTCGGCGGCCTCGGCGTAGGACAGGCCGAGCAACTGGGTGAGCACGAACGCGGAGCGCCGCTCGGCCGGTAGCCGGCGGACCAGGTCGGTGGCGCCGAGCTGACCGGCCGGGTCCGGGTAGGGGCGGTCGGTGGCGGCCTGGGCGGCGAGCCGCGCGTCGAGCCGCCGGCGGCGTACCACCGTGCGCAGGTGGTCGGCGCAGGCCCGGCGGGCGATGCCGAGCAACCAGGTACGCACGCTGGAGCGCCCCTCGAAGCCGGGCAGCGCCCGGAACGCCCGCAGGTACGTCTCCTGGGTCAGGTCGTCCGCGCTGTCCGGGTCGACGAGCGCGGCGGCGAAGCGCCACACCTCGGCCTGGGTGGCCCGGACGAGGGCGGCCTGCGCGTCGCGGTCCCCGTCGCGGGCGGCGAGCGCCCAGCCGGTGGCCGTGTCCCGGACAGCCTCGGCGGCCGCCTCGGGGCGGTCGTCGGCGGTGTCACGCGAGCCGGGGATCACGTCACCCGAGGTTACGCGGCGTACCTGGAGGGGACAGGGTCCTTCGGCCCATTCCGTGGTCCCGCACACGCCGGGAACTTTTTCCCGCCGCCGTCCGACTACCCTCCCATGACCTCCGAGCAGGCCCGGCGTGGCGCGCGCCGCCGCGCCGGGTGGGCGCTCGGTCACGCCCGCCCGGGACCGGCTCGCCGGATCGGCTCCGGTTCGGGAACCATGGCGGTCATGACTGCTGCCGTACGCCGCCCGTCCCGGGCCGTCGCCGCCCGATCCGGGGCCGTCGCCGGGCTGCTGCTCCTGCTGGTCGCCCTGCTGCTCGTCCCGGCCACCCCGGCCAGCGCCCACGCGGTGCTGGTGAGCAGCAGCCCGGCCGCCTCCGCCGTGGTGCCCGACGCGCCCGCGCAGGTGGTGATCACCTTCAGCGAGAGCGTCCGCAAGGTGCCCGGGAAGGTCCGCGTGATCGCCCCCGACGGCTCGCGGGCCGACCGGGGCGAGCCGACGTTCCAGGGCGCCGAGGTCACCATCCCGGTGGACCCCGGCGCGGGGCGCGGCACCTATCTGGTGAGTTACCGGGTCATCTCGGCGGACAGTCACCCGGTCTCCGGCGCCTTCACCTACTCCGTCGGCGCGCCGTCCGAGCCGCCGAAGGACAGCGGCACCGACAACCGGGCGAACCCGGTGACCGAGACCGCGGTGAAGGTGGCGAAGTACGCCGGCTACGCCGGGTTGCTGCTGCTCGTCGGCCCGGCGCTGGTGCTGGCCGCGCTCTGGCCGCGCCGGCTGTCCCGCCGCGGCCCGGCCCGGCTGGCCTGGACCGGGCTGGGCGTGCTGGCGGTGGCGACGCTGGCCGAGATCTGGCTCCAGGTGCCCTACGTCAACGGCGGCGGCCTGTTCGACGTGACCGGATCCGGGCTCGGCGACGTGCTCGGCAGCGCGTACGGCACGACCCACCTGGTCCGGCTGGGCCTGCTCGCCGCGGCGGCGTTCCTGCTCCGGCCGCTGTTCGCCGGCCCGGTCGGCCGCACCGACGGGATCATCCTCGCCGTTCTCGGCGGCGCCGCGCTGTTCACCTGGCCGCTCGCCGGGCACGCGGCGGCCTCGCCGGCCCCGGCCGTGTCGGTGGTGGTGGACGCGGTGCACCTGGGCGCCATGGCGGTCTGGCTCGGCGGCCTGGTGATGCTCGCGGTGTTCCTGCTGCGCCGGGCCGACGAGCGCGAGTTGGACGCGATCCTGCCGATCTGGTCCCGCTGGGCGGCGCTCGCGGTGGCCGCGCTGCTGCTGGCCGGCACCGTGCAGGGGCTGATCGAGGTGGCCAGCCTCCAGGCCCTGATCGACACCACGTACGGGCAGCTGCTGCTCGCCAAGATCGCGCTGTTCGCGCTGGTGATCGGCGTGGCCGCGTACTCCCGGGCGCTGGTGCGGCGGCGCGTCGCCGCCGGACGGCCGGGCTCGATGCGGCGGGCGGTGGTGGCCGAGCTGGTGATCACGGCGGTGGTGCTGGGCGTGTCGGCGACGCTAGTGCAGACCACACCGGCGCGGACCGCCGTCGCGGACGCGCCGGGCGCCTCGCCCGGCTACTTCTCCACCACGCTGAGCAGCCCGATCTACTCGCTGCAGGTCGAGCTGGACCCGGCCGAGACCGGCAACAACTCGATGCACCTGTACGCCTACACCCCGGACAACCGGCCGCAGCCGGTGCAGGAGTGGAAGGTCACCGCCGCCCTGCCGTCGGCCGGGATCGAGCCGATCACGGTCCCGCTGCTGCCGTTGAGCGACAACCACGCCACCGGGGAGGTCAACCTGCCGGCCCGTGGTGACTGGCAGTTGCGCATCACCGTCCGCACGTCCGACATCGACCAGGCCACGGTGACCGCCACCGTGCCGATCAAGTAACGGGAAGGTCCCACTGATGATCCGTCTCCGGCGCTCCGCGACCGTCGCCGCGCTGACCCTGACCGCCGTCGCCACGACCGTGCTCGGCCTGGCCGGGCCGGCCTCGGCGCACGTCACGATCAACCCGGCCGAGGGCAAGCAGGGCGGCTACGGCCGGTTCGCCTTCCGGGTGCCGAACGAGAGCGACACGGCGTCGACGGTCAAGGTCGAGGTGAACCTGCCGGAGAACGCACCCGTCGGTTCGGTGTCCACGATGCCGGTGCCGGGCTGGACGGTGGCGGTGGAGAAGCGCAAGGTCGACCCGCCGATCGAGGTGCACGGCAGCCAGCTCACCGAGGCGGTGTCGAAGCTCACCTTCACCGCGGCGCCGAACGGCGGCGTGAAGCCGGGCGAGTTCCAGGAGTTCCCGGTGTCGATGGGCCCGCTGCCGCAGGTCGACACGATGGTGTTCAAGGTGCTCCAGACGTACTCCGACGGCAACGTCTCCCGGTGGATCGAGGAGCCGACGCCGGGCGCGGAGGAGCCGGAGAGCCCGGCGCCGGTGCTCAAGC
>NZ_JAGPXV010000398.1:0-5510 GCF_018070405.1 Micromonospora sp. D75 | reverse complement strand
GGCACGTGGCCGCTGCCGGGCAGGTCCAGGTGCCGCGCGGCGGGCAGCCGGGTACGCGCCAGCGCCGCCTGCCGGTAGGGCAGGATCCGGTCCCGGGTGCCCCACGCCACGGTGACCGGCACCGTCGGCGCGCCCGCGTAGGCGTACCCCCGGCCGGCGCGCGCGACGGCGCGGAACGCCCGCGCCTGGCGCAGCGCGCGGGCGTCGGCGACCGCGTCGTCGAGGGTCATCCGGTTGGGCCGGGCCAGGATCATGCCCATCGCCAGCATCCGCAGCGCGGGCGCGGCGAACAGGCGGCGCAGCACCGGCTCGGGCAGCCGGGCCGCGTTGCGGTGCAGGGCGAGCACGGTCAGCGCCCAGCGCAGCTCGCGGGCGGTGCAGAACCCGGCCGGGGACAGCGCGGTGGCCGAGGAGACCGCGCCGAGCGCGGCGAGTTCCAGCGCGATCGCCCCGCCGAGGCTGTTGCCCGCGACGTGCGGGCGATCCAGCCCGAACGCGGCGAACAGCTCGACCATGGCCGCGGTCAGGCCGGGCATGTCGGCGGGCAGCCCGGTGGCGGGCACCGGGGAGCGGCCGAAGCCCGGCAGGTCGACGGCTATCACGTCGTGCGCCTGCGCGAGCCGGTCCAGCACCGGCCGCCAGGCGCCGCCGTGGTGACCGATGCCGTGCAGCAGCACCAGCGTGGGCCCGGCGCCGCGCCGCTCGTAGACGACCTCCACCGGCGCGGTCACGGCCGTCCCTGCGGCGTGCTGGGGCCGAAGCCCCGCCCCAACGCGCGGGCCTGTTCCTCGATCAGCGGCACGGTGGCCCGGGCGGTGCGGCCCACCAGCCGGTCGGCCAGCGGACTGACCAGCACCGACCGTACGGCCTGCACGCCGGCGACGGCGCGTGGCACGTACACCCGGCGGCTGCGCCGCTCGATCGCCCGGACGAACGCCTCGGCGCACTCGGCCACCGTCGTGGTACGCCGCAGCGGCCACGGCAGCTTCGTCAGCGCCGTTTCGAAGGCCGGCAGGTCGGCGCGCGCCTCGCGGACCAGGTCGGTGTCCACCCACGACGGATGGGCGGTGCCCACCGCCACGCCCCGGTGCGCCAGCTCCAGGCGGATCGCGTTGCCGAACTGCTCGACGCCTGCCTTGGAGGCGCAGTAGGCGGCCATGCCGGGCAGCGCGGCGAACGCCGCGGCCGAGGACACGATCAGCAGGTAGCCGCCCCGGTCGACGAGCGCCGGCACGGTCGCGGCGGCGGTGCGCATCACCCCGATCAGGTTGACCTCGACCGTACGCACCAGCGCCTCGACGTCGCCGACGGCGATCGTGCCGCGGTTGGCCACCCCGGCGTTCGCGACCACCGCGTCGATCCCGCCCAGCGCCGCCACGGTACCGTCGACCGCCTCGGCCAGCGCCTGCTGGTCGGTGACGTCGGCGGCGAACCAGGCGTGCCCGGGACCCAGCTCGGCGGCGAGCGCGGCGAGCCGGTCGGGTTCCAGCCCGACCAGTGACAACCGAGCGCCGCGTGCGGCGGCGAGGCGGGCGGTGTGCTCGCCGATGCCCCGGGCCGCGCCGGTCACCAGCACCACCTTGCCGGCCAACCGGCCGGAAAAACGACCGTCGATGGACATGCCGGGAAGTTACCACCGGGTAGCCCGGGTGTGGAAGACCCGGCCGGACCTGCCCGGATTCGAAGTCGGCCGGCGCGCACAGCTGGTACACAGGATCGGGACAGCCCGGCGACAGCGGGTCCGCCCACGATGGGGGCATGGTCATGAACGGGCAGGCCGCGCAGGGCCGCATCGAGCTGCACCGACCGGACGGCGAGCCGGTGCGGGTGCTCGTGGTCGACGACGAGCCGACGCTCACCGATCTGCTCGCCATGGCCCTGCGGTACGAGGGCTGGCAGGTCGCGACCGCCGGCAACGGGATGGCGGCGATCAGCACCGCCCGCCAGTTCCGCCCGGACGCCGTGGTGCTCGACGTGATGCTGCCCGACCTGGACGGCTTCCAGGTGCTGCGTCGCCTGCGCGAGGAGTCGCCGAGCGTGCCGGTGCTGTTCCTGACCGCCCGCGACGCCGTGGAGGAGCGCGTCGCCGGGCTCACCGTCGGCGGCGACGACTACGTCACCAAACCGTTCAGCCTGGAGGAGGTCATCGCCCGGCTGCGTGCGCTGCTGCGCCGCTCCGGCTTCGCGGTCGCCGCCCGCCAGGAGGCGGTGCTCACCGTCGGCGACCTCACCCTCGACGAGGACAGCCACGAGGTACGCCGAGGCGACGACCTGATCACGCTCACCGCCACCGAGTTCGAGCTGCTGCGCTACCTGATGCGCAACCCGCGCCGCGTGCTCAGCAAGGCGCAGATCCTCGACCGGGTCTGGAACTACGACTTCGGCGGCCAGGCCAACGTGGTCGAGCTGTACATCTCGTACCTGCGCAAGAAGATCGACGCGGGCCGCGCGCCCATGATCCACACGCTGCGCGGGGCGGGTTATGTCCTCAAGCCCGCCGAGTGACGCCCGCGGCCGGCTGCGCCGCCGCCTGGCCGGCTGGTCGCTGCGCCGCCGGCTCGTGCTCTCCGTGGTGGCGCTGCTCGCGCTGGTCAGCCTCGGCATCGGCGGCCTGACCACAGTCGCGCTGCGGCACTTCCTGATCAACCAGATCGACAACCAGCTCACCTTCGGCGACCGGCGGCCCGCCGACTTCGAACGCTGGGCCCGGCGCGGCATCGACCCGCCGCGCCCGGACCAGCGGCCCACCCCGCCGAACTCCGACGAGGTCGCGCCGGACCCCCCGGGCGGCTTCCCGCCAGGCTCCATCGCGGTCCGGGTGCCCGGCGCCGCCGAACCCGTCGGCCGGGTCCGGTCCGAGAGCGGCGGCAGCGAGGAGGTGCCCGCCGCCGACCTGACCGCGCTGGCCCGCGTACCCGTCGGCGACCGCCCGCGCACCGTCGTCGTCGGGGACCGGGGGGACTACCGCGCGGTCGCGCTGCCCTCGCCGCGCGGCGACGGCGACGTGCTGGTCCTCGCGATCCCGCTGGCCCAGGTGGACGACACCGTCATGTGGATGATCGTCGCGCAGGCCGGGGTGATCGGCGCCGGCCTGGTCATCGCCGGCGCCCTCGGTCTGCTCATCGTGCGGGTCACGCTGCGCCCGCTCAACCGGGTCGCCGCCACCGCCGCCCGGGTCACCGAACTGCCGCTCGATCGCGGTGAGGTCGCCCTGTCGGTGCGGGTCCCGGCCGCCGACACCGACCCCCGCACCGAGGTCGGGCAGGTCGGCGGCGCGCTCAACCGGATGCTCGGCCACGTCGCCGCCGCGCTCTCCGCCCGGCAGGCCAGCGAGACCCGGGTACGCCAGTTCGTCGCCGACGCCAGCCACGAGCTGCGCACCCCCCTCGCGGCCATCCGGGGGTACGCCGAGGTGGCCCGCCGGGGCCGACAGGAGGTCCCGCCCGACGTGGCGCACGCGCTACGCCGCGTCGAGTCGGAGAGCACCCGGATGACGAGCCTCGTCGACGACCTGCTGCTGCTGGCCCGGCTGGACTCCGGCCGCCCGCTCGCCGCCGAACCGGTCGACCTGACCGCCACGGCGGTGAACGCGGTGAGCGACGCCCACGTCGCCGGCCCCGACCACCGCTGGCAGCTCGACCTGCCCGACGAGCCGCTCACCGTCACCGGCGACGCCCACCGGCTGCACCAGGTGCTGGCGAACCTGCTCGCCAACGCGCGGGTGCACACCCCGGCCGGCACCACCGTCACGGTCCGGCTGGCGCCCGCCGCCGGCGGCGTCGAGCTGCGCGTCACCGACGACGGACCGGGCATCCCGGAACAGTTGCAGCCGGAGGTCTTCGAGCGGTTCGCTCGCGGCGACAGCTCCCGCTCCCGCGCGCAGGGCAGCACCGGCCTCGGCCTGGCCATCGTCGCCGCCGTGGTGGAGGCCCACCACGGCCGGGTCGACGTGGTCAGCCGGCCCGGCCACACCGCGTTCACGGTCTGGCTGCCCGGATCCACAGCAGACGCATAGGTCACTCACGGCAGCGGGCCAGCGGACGCTCCGAGGCTTGCCGGCATGGACAGAACCGAGAGCCTGCCGACCCCGCCCACGGCCGGTCCACCCGGCGCCGAGCCGGCCCCCGCGCCCGTACCGGAGGAGACCCGCGCCGACCGGTGGGCCCGCCCGGCGCTGCTCGGCCTGCTGGCCGCCACCGCGTTGCTCTACCTGTGGGGTCTGGGCGCCTCCGGCTGGGCCAACGCCTTCTACTCGGCCGCCGTGCAGGCCGGGTCGCAGAACTGGACCGCGTTCTTCTACGGCTCGTCCGACGCGGCCAACTCGATCACGGTGGACAAGACCCCGGCCTCGCTCTGGCTGATGGCGCTCTCGGTGCGGATCTTCGGCTTGAGCAGCTGGTCGATCCTGGTGCCGCAGGCGCTGCTCGGCGTCGCCTCGGTCGGCGTGCTGTACGCGACGGTCCGCCGCTGGTACGGCCCGGCCGCCGGACTGCTCGCCGGGACGGTGCTCGCGCTCACCCCGGTGGCGACGCTGATGTTCCGGTTCAACAATCCGGACGCGCTGCTGGTGTTCCTGCTGGTCGCCGCCGCGTACGCGACGGTGCGCGCGGTCGAGACGGCGAGCACCCGGTGGATCGTGCTGACCGGCGTGCTCGTCGGGTTCGGCTTCCTCACCAAGATGCTCCAGGCGTTCCTGGTGATCCCGGTCTTCGCCGTGGTCTACCTGCTGGCCGCGCCGACCGGCCTGGGACGGCGGATCCGCCAGCTCCTGCTGGCCGGGCTCGCCGTGGTCGTCTCCGCCGGCTGGTGGGTGGCGATCGTCGAACTGGTGCCGGCGAGCGCCCGCCCGTACGTCGGCGGCTCGCAGAACAACAGCATCCTGGAGCTGACGCTCGGCTACAACGGCCTGGGCCGGATCACCGGCGACGAGGTGGGCAGCGTCGGCGGTGGCGGCGGACGGCCCGGCGGCGGTGGACCGTTCTCCGGTCAGACCGGGCTGCTGCGGATGTGCGACACCGAGGTCGGCGGGCAGATCTCCTGGCTGCTGCCGGCCGCGCTGATCCTGCTGGTCGCCGGGCTGTGGCTGGCCGGGCGGGCACCGCGTACCGACCGGACCCGGGCCGGTCTGCTGCTCTGGGGCGGCTGGCTGCTGGTCACCGGACTGATCTTCAGCTTCATGTCCGGGATCTTCCACGCCTACTACACGGTCGCCCTGGCTCCGGCGGTCGGCGCGCTGGTCGGCATCGGCGTCACAGCGCTGTGGCGGGCCCGTGCCGGCGCCGCTTCGGCTGCACCTGGCCCGGCCGCAGCGGCCCGGTGGCGTGGGTTCGCCGCCACGCTTGTCCTGGCCGCCACGCTGGCGGTCACCGCCTGGTGGTCCTGGCACCTGCTCGGCCGCACCCCCGACTGGTACCCCTGGCTGCGCCCCACGGTGCTCGCAGTGGGCCTGACCGCAGCCGTCCTCCTGGCCGCACAGGCGTTCCTCACCACCGGCCCCCGCCGGCCCGTCC
>NZ_JAGPXV010000397.1:0-5536 GCF_018070405.1 Micromonospora sp. D75 | reverse complement strand
GCTCCTGAACGCGCGACTCCGGCGCCCCGGCCCTCGTGGCCGGGGCGCCGGCTCGATGCGTCCCCGGCCCCGACCGCCGTCGCCGGCGGCCCGACGGGATCAGGCGGTCACGTGTGCGCTGTCGCCCGCTGTCGCGGCGAACGACGTGCCGCTGACCATGCGCGCCGCGTCGGAGGCGAGGAACACCACCAGCGGCGCGACGTCCTCCGGCTCCACCCACGGCACGCCCAGCGGCGTCTTCGCCCGCAGCGCCCCGACCGCTTCCCGCTCCACCTCGGCCAGGTCACCCGACGGTGACTTCCCCGCCTCCACCAGCGCCTGCACGTAACGGTCCCGGTGCCGGGTCAGCGCGGTGTCGACCAGCCCCGGGATCACCGCGTTCACCGTCACGCCGTGCGGCCCGAGTTCCAGCGCGGCGGACTTCATCAGCCCAATGAGCCCCCACTTGGACGCCGAGTACGCGGACCCGTTCGTGGTGCCGTGCTGTCCCTGGGTGGACGACGTGATGACGATCCGCCCGCCGCCGCGCCGTACCAGCAGTGGCGCGAACACCCGCAGCACGTTCGCGGCGCCGGTGAGGTTCACGTCGATCTGGTCGTGCCAGTGCTGGTCGGTCATCTCCAGCAGCGGCGCGAACGCTTGGATGCCGGCGTTGGCGAACAGCACGTCCACGCCGCCGTGCTCCCGCTCGACCGCCTCGGCGAACGCGCGTACCGCCCCGATGTCGCGCTGGTCGGCCACGTGCGCGGACCAGCGGGCGCCGGCCGCCGTCACCCGGCGCCCGGTCTCGGCCAGGTCCTCCGGGGTGGCGGGCGGGAGGTCCAGGATCGGGCTGACCGGCCCGGCGACGTCCATCCCGGCCACGTCCGCGCCCGACTCGGCCAGCGCCACCGCCGCGGCCCGGCCGATCCCCCGCGCCGCGCCGGTGACCACAGCGACCCGCCCCGACAACACGCCCGCAGCCACCGCGTCACCCCTCCCGTGGACTCCCCCTTCCGCACCGTAAGCCCTGCCGTCCCCGCCCCGCCCGCGATCAAGCCCTCGGTACGCCAGCCCAGCTCACGGCGCCCGCTCCCCTCATCCCCGAACTGGTGTCGATCACGCGAAAAGCCGGCACTCCGCGGACGTCGCTACGGCGAGGTGGCCTCGGCCAGCAACTCCAGCACGTGCCGGTACGGTTGCCCGGTCGCCCGCGCCAGCCCGATCTCGCACGTACGGTTCACCGAGGCGTACCCGTCGAAGGCGCGTGCCGTGACGGCGGCGGCCTCGGCCCGGGTGGCCGACGCGGTCAGCTCCGGGTGCAGCAGTCCCCGGTCCCCGGCGAAGCCGCAGCACTGCCAGCCCTCCGGGACGACCACCTCGTCGGCGACCGCGCGGGCCACGGTGAGCAGCGCGTCGTCGAGTCCGAGGCGGACCGACGAGCAGGTCGGGTGCAGCGCGAGCGAGCCGATCCGGCGGCGCACTGTCAGCCGGGGCAGCAGCGTGCCGGCGGTGTACGCGACGGCGTCGACGACCCGCACGTCCCCGGCGCCGTCGAGCAGCCGCTCGAAGCCCTCGGTGCAGGACGCGGCGTCGCTGAGCACGGGCAGCGCGCCGTCGCGGCTGGCGGCGCGCAGCACCGGCGGGACGCGGTCGCGCACCTGCCGGTAGCCGTCGGTGAGTCCCTTCGACGACCAGGGGGTGCCGCAGCACAGGTCGCCGATGCCGTCGGGCACGAGCAGGCGTACGCCGGCCCGCTCGGCGAGCGTGAGCAGCGCGGCAGCGACGCCGGTGCCGCCATCGGCCGGGGCGAACAGCGTGCCCAGGCAGGACGGCACGAACACCGCGTCCGGGTCGTCGGCCGGGTGGAGGCGGCGCGGAGTGCCGCCGCGCGGCAGGTCCCGTTGCCACTGCGGCACCCGGTCGGCGCCGAGCACCGCGCGGGCGGCCCGGGTGGCGGCCTCGGGCAGCGCGGCGGGCAGCGCCCCGGCCAGATCGAGTCCCCGGGCCATGCCCCGGGTGGTGGCGCCCCAGCGGCGGGCCGCGCCGCGCCAGGCGGTCCCCGCCGCCCGGCCGTGCTCCTGCGCGCGCAGCCGCTTGACCAGGTCACCGGTGTTGATCAGCACCGGGCAGGCGGTGGCGCACATGCCGTCGACGGCGCAGGTCTGCACCGCGTCGTAGTCGTAGTCGTCGGTCAGTTCCCGGACCAGCGCGGTGTCGCCGGCGGCCTGCGCTGCGGCGATCTCCCGGCGCAGCACGATGCGCTGCCGGGGCGTGGTGGTGAGGTCGCGGCTAGGGCAGACCGGCTCGCAGTAGCCGCACTCGACGCAGCGGTCCACCTCCTCCTCCACCGTCGGCACGGTCTTGAGGTGCCGCATGTGGATCTCCGGGTCGTCGCTGAGCAGCACCCCCGGGTTGAGCACGCCGTCCGGGTCGCAGAGCGTCTTCAGCTCGCGCATCACCTCGTACAGCTCGTCGCCGAACTGGCGGCGCACGTAGGGGGCCATCACCCGGCCGGTGCCGTGCTCGGCCTTGAGCGTGCCGCCGTAGCCGAGCACCAGGTCGACCATCTCCTCGGTGAAGTCGGCGTAGCGCGCCGGGGCCGCACCGCCGTCGAAGCGCTCGTTGAGCATGAAGTGCAGGTTGCCGTCCTTGGCGTGGCCGAAGATGACGCTGTCGGCGTACCGGTGCCGCTCGAACAGCTCGGCCAGCGACGCGCAGGTGCCGGCGAGCGCCTCGACCGGCACGGCGATGTCCTCCAGCAGCGCGGTGGTGCCGGACGGGCGCGCGCCGGCCACCGCCGCGTACAGGCCCTTGCGGATGTGCCACAGCGCGGCCCGGGCGGCCGGCTCGCCGCTGAGCCGCGCCGGTGCGCTCAGCGGCAGGCCGGCCAGTACCGGTCCGGCGTCGGCGACCCGGTCGGCGAGCGCCGCCGGGTCGGACTCCTGCCACTCGGCGAGCAGCGCGGCGTGCCCGCGCACGGCCAGGCCACGCAGCGTGGCGTCCGCCTTCGGGTCCCGCTGGGCGACCCGCAGGGCGACGGCGTCGAGCAGCTCGACCGCCGCCGGCCCGGCGGCCACCAGCGCCGGCATGGCGGCCATCGCCGCGCCGAGGGAGTCGAAGACCAGCAGGCCCGTCGCGGCATGGCGGTGCACGGGTACGGTGCGGAACGTCGCCGACGCGACGAACGCGAGCGTGCCCTCGCTGCCCACCACGAGCCGGGTGAGCAGATCGGCCGGGTCGTCGTGGTCGAGGAACGCGTTCACGCCGTACCCCATGGTGTTCTTCATGGCGTACTGGGCGCGGATGCGGCGCACCGAGTCGGGATTGCCGCGTACCCGGTCGCGCAGCCGCAGCAGCCCGGCGTGCAGCGCCGGTTCGGCGGCGCGCAGCCGGGCGTCGGCGTCCGGGGCGCCGGTGTCCAGCACGCTGCCGCTGGGCAGCACGAGGACCAGCGACTCCAGCGTCCGGTACGTGTTGAACTCGGTTCCGCAGGTCATGCCGCTGGAGTTGTTGGCGACCACGCCGCCGACCGTGCACGCGGACTCGCTGGCCGGGTCGGGGCCGAGCTTGCGGCCGTACGGCGCGAGCCGCGCGTTCACCTGCCGCAGCACCACCCCCGGTTGGACCCGCACCCGCCGCCCGTCGTCGAGCACCGTGAGGTCGCGGAAGTGCCGTCGCACGTCGACGAGCAGCCGGTCGGTGACGGCCTGGCCGCTGAGGCTGGTGCCGCCGGAGCGGAACGTCAGCGGGGTGCCGGTGCGGCGGCTGTGCGCCAGCAGCGCGGCGACCTGACCGGCGTCGGCCGGGGTGATCACCGCGCCGGGGTGCAGCAGGTAGTGCGAGGCGTCGTGGGCCATCCGCAGCCGGTCCGCGGCCCGGGTCGCCACGCCGCCGGGCACCACCGACTCCAGTCCGGCCCGCGTGGACGCGCTCAGCTCCGTCATGATCACCGCACCTCCCCGGCTCACAGTAGTCGCGGTTCAGTTCGCGGTGATTTGGTCCAGCACCCGCCGCTGGAACGCGCGGGCGGCCGGGCCGGACGGCGGCGTGCCGCCGCGGCGGGCCTCGATCGAGGCGCGGATCAGCGCGGCGTCCGGGTCGTCGGCGGCAACCCGCAGCCCGGCGTCGACCTTGCCCAGCCAGACGCCGTCGCGGTGGCGCACCAGCGCGCGGCAGGCGCCGAGCACCGCGTCCTCCGCGCCGGGAGCCGGTGCGTCGCCGGGTGGGGTGGGCAGCGCCAGCCACCAGCGCAGCGCGTCGGCCAGCAGCGCCCGCAGCGCCTGCGGTGACGGGTCGGCGAACACGTCGGCGGCGGGCGGGCCGAGCAGCGTCAGGCCGGACTGGCGCAGGATGCTGCGGTCCAGCGCGTACCAGAACCGCCCGTCGGCGGCGGGCCGGTCGGCCGGGTCGTAGGTGGCGCGGAACGGCATTGTCGCGCCGGTGTTCAGCTCGACCTCGAAGCCGGGCTCCGGGGCGCCGGAGGCGGCCACGTCGCGGCGGTAGACCACGAGTTCCAGGCCGCGCGCCGGGCAGGGCAGCGACTCGTGCCGCAGCCGCTCCACGAGTATCCGCTTGGCCCCCTCGGGCAGCGGCCCGGCGACCAGCAGCGCCACGTCCACGTCGCTGCGCCCCGGCTGGTACGCGCCCAGCCCGACCGACCCGGCGGCGTACGCGCCGACGAGGTCGTCGCCGAGCACGTCCCGGGAGCGGCGGACCAGTTCGGCCAGGTAGTCGCGGATGTCGTCGCGCATTCCGGCATCCTGCCCCGGAGCGGGAGCGGTCAGTCCGGCGGGTCGGGGCAGCACACCGTCAGCGCGCCCGGGACCACCTTCACCTTGAGCCGTTTCGCCTTGCCCCGCGCGCCGCCGTCCAGCTCGTACGTCTTCGGCGCGTCGAACCGCACCGTGATCTTGCGACCGCGGGTGATCCGCACGAACGGCGACTCCTCGGAGCGCCCGGCGGCCATCCGGCCCAGCGTGCGCGCCCAGTCCACCGCGCCGCTGGCGGTGGACACGCCGACCTCCAGCGCCCCGTCGTCCGGACGGGCGTCGTCGAAGGCCGGGATGCCGCCGGTGATGGTGCCGACGTTGCCGAACAGCACGCAGCTCGCCTCGTCGTCGAACCAGTCCGCGCCGTCGACCCGGATCCGGGTCCGTACGCACTCGCCGCGCACGTGCCGCAGCCCGGTCCAGACGTACGCGATCCGGCCGAACCGGCCCTTGAGCTGCCGGTCGGCGTCCCGGATCAGGTCGCCGTCGAACCCGGCGCCGGCCATCACCGCGAAGTGCTCGCCGTTGATCCGGCCCAGGTCCAGCTCGCGCCGGCGGCCGTGCAGCGCGATCCGTACCGCCTCCGGCAGGTCGACCGGGATGCCCAGGTTCACCGCGAACAGGTTGGCCGTGCCGGCCGGCAGGATGCCCATCGGCACGCCGCTGCCCGCGAGCGCGTCGGCGCACCGCTGCACCATGCCGTCGCCGCCCCACACCAGCACCAGCTCGGCGCCGGAGTCCAGCGCCGCGCGGACCCGCTTGGGCGCCTTGCGGCTCTTCGGCAC
>NZ_JAGPXV010000396.1:0-5566 GCF_018070405.1 Micromonospora sp. D75 | reverse complement strand
GTTCCTCCCCGACCACCGAGCCGGCGCCGACGACCAGGTTGAACACGCCGGGCGGGACACCGGCGTCGGCGATGATCCGGGCGAGTTCCCCGGCGCTGGCGGGAACCAGCTCGGCGGGTTTGAGCACGACGGTGTTGCCGTGCGCGAGCGCCGGCGCGACCTTCCACGCCGGGATCGCCAGCGGGTAGTTCCACGGCGTGATGATCCCGACCGCGCCCAGTGGACGGCGGCGGACCTCGGCGTGCACGTTCGGCCGGGTGGAGGCGTAGACCTCACCGGTGGGCTGGAGCAGCTGGTGGGCGTAGTAGCGGAACGTCTGGCCGGCGCGGACGACCTCGCCGCGGGCCTCGGCGAGCAGCTTGCCCTCCTCGCGGGCGAGCAGCGTGGCGAGTTCGTCGGCGCAGTCCAGGATGGTGCCGCCGATCCGGTCCAGCATCCGCATCCGGTCGCCGACGGGCAGCTTCGCCCATCCGGGACCGGCCCGGCGGGCCGCCTCGACCGCCGCGCGGGCGGTGTCGCGGTCGGCGACCGCGTACTCGCTGACGACTTCGCCGGGGCGGGCCGGGTTCAGGTTCGGCCGGCGTTCGCCGTCGACCCACTCGCCGTCGACCAGGTTGCGGTGGTACGGAACCGACACGTCTACCGCCCCGCGCCGGCGGCGGCGACCGGCTCGCCCCGCGGGTCGGTGTTCTCCGGGAAGTGGCAGGCGACCTGGTGGCCGGCGCCGGTGAGCTTCGGCGTCTCGGTCGCGCAGATGTCCTGCGCCTTCCAGCAGCGGGTCCGGAAGCGGCAGCCGGACGGCGGGTTCAGCGGGCTGGGCACGTCACCGCTGAGGATCACCCGCCGGCGCTCGGTCTCGACCAGGGGGTCGGGGATCGGCACCGCCGAGAGCAGGGCCTGGGTGTACGGGTGGCGCGGCCGGTCGTACATGTCCTCGCAGTCCCCCACCTCCACGACCGAGCCGAGGTACATCACCGCGATGCGGTCGCAGAGGTGCCGCACGACGGCCAGGTCGTGGGCGATGAACATCATGGTCAGGCCCAGCTCCTCCTGGAGTTCCTCCAGCAGGTTGACGATCTGCGCCTGCACCGAGACGTCGAGCGCGGAGACCGGCTCGTCGGCGACGATGAACTGCGGGTTGCTGACCAGGGCGCGCGCGATGCCCACGCGCTGGCGCTGGCCGCCGGAGAACTCGTGCGGGTACCTGTCGTGCCACTTCTCGCTGAGCCCGACCATCTGCATGGTCTGCAGCGCCTTGGCCCGCCGCCCGGCCGCCGGCAGGTCGGAGTGCACGAGCAGCGGTTCCTCGATCAGCTCGCCGACGGTCATCCGGGGGTTCAGCGAGGCGAACGGATCCTGGAAGATCATCTGCATCTGCCGGCGCATGGCCCGCATCCGCCGCCGGTCCAGCGTGGTCAGTTCGGTGCCGTCGAACGTGACGGTGCCCTGGCTGGGCTTGAGCAGCTGGAGAATGGCGCGGCCGGTGGTGGACTTGCCGCAGCCGGACTCACCGACCACGCCGATGATCTCGCCGCGCCGGACGTCGAGGTCCACGCCGGAGACCGCGCGCAGCCGGGCCGGCAGCATCGAGCCGCGTACCGGCACCTTGAAGTCGACGGCCAGGTCACGCACGCGCAGCAGCGGGTCCGGGGCGGTGTCGGGGGCAGGGGTCGTCATCAGCGCACCTCCGCGCTCTGGTCGGCGAAGCGGTCCTCGGTGGTCAGCCAGCCGCCCTGGTCCGCCGGGCGCATGCCCCAGCAGCGGGTGAGCTGGTCGCGGGCCGGGACGGTGGTCAGGCCGGGCGCCTGGTCCTGGCAGACGTCGCGGGCGTGGACGCAGCGCGGCGCGAAGCGGCAGCCGGGTGGGATCTCCGACAGCTCCGGCGGGCGGCCGGCGATCGGGCGCAGCTTGCCGCCGCGGGCCTGGTCGAGGCGGGGCACCGAGCCGAGCAGACCCCAGGTGTACGGCATCTGCGGCTGGTGGAACAGGTCGACGGTCCCGGCGCGCTCGACGATCTGGCCGGCGTACATGACGTTGACGCGCTCGGCCATGCCGGCGACCACGCCGAGGTCGTGGGTGATGAGCAGGACCGCGGTGCGCGTCTCCAGGGCCAGTTCCCGCAGCAGGTCCAGCACCTGCGCCTGGATGGTGACGTCGAGCGCGGTGGTGATCTCGTCGGCGAGGATCAGCCGCGGCCGGCAGGAGAGCGCCATGGCGATCATGACGCGCTGGCGCATGCCGCCGGAGAGCTGGTGCGGGTACGAGCTGAGCCGGGTCTCCGCCGCCGGGATGCGCACCATGTCCAGCAGCTCGACCGCCCGCTTGCGCGCGGCCCGGCGGCTCATTCCGAGGTGCAGCTCCAGCGCCTCGGTCATCTGCCGGCCCACGGTCAGCACCGGGTTCAGCGAGGTCATCGGATCCTGGAAGATCATCGAGATGCCCTTGCCGCGCACCGCGCGCAGGTCCCGTGCGGACAGTTTCAGCAGGTCGCGCCCCTCGAAGAGCACCTGACCACCGGTCACCTGGCCGGCCGGCGGCACGATCAGCCCCATGATGGACTGAGCGGTCGCCGACTTCCCGCAGCCGGACTCGCCGACGAGGGCGACCATCTCCCCTGCGTCGACAGTGAACGACACCCCGTCCACCGCCGTCACCGAGCCCCGCGCGCCGCGGAATTCGGTGCGCAGGTCCCGGACCTCCAACAAGGCCATCGATCCCCCTGAGTTAGACTCCCGAACGCCACCATTCGTCATCCGGGAGTGTTGCACAGACGATGTTCGTCGTCTAGGCTCCCGGCAGCGACGAATTCCGTCACTAAGAGTTGGAGCGAGATGGCATCCAAGAGCTCGATCGAGAAAGATCGCAGCATCATCCGGGAGCTCGTTCAGGATCCACGGCAGACGAACGTCGCGCTGGCGGCGAAGGTCGGCCTCTCCGAGGGATCCGTACGACGCCGGGTGGAACGGCTTGTCACCGAGGGTCAGCTGCAGTTCGCCGCGATTCCCAGCGCCGCCTTCATGGGGCGGCCGGTGCACACGCTGTTCGAGATCCAGAGCGCTCCGGGTGCCACAGAAAGGCTCATCGACAAGCTCGCCGGGATGCCGGAGATCGCGTACGTCTACCACGTGACCGGCCAGTTCGACATCATCGCCGTCGGCTACTTCGCCTCCAGCAACGCCATGCGGCGGTTCTGGACGGAGCGGCTGGGCAACCTCGACGGGGTGATGGAGAGCCGGTCGGTGATGGTGCTACGGGTCGCCAAGCGCGCGCACGAATGGGCGCGCGACATCGCCGTCACGGGGGACGAGGAAGCCGGCTGGGACGCGGAAGCCGACCCCGGCACACCCGGCGCTGACACCTGACCGACCGGAGAAACCCGCAATGCTGCGCATCACGTTGACCCGTCTCTTATCGGTTATTCCAGTCCTTTTCGGGATCTCGGTGATCTCATTCCTGGTCATCCGCATGATCCCCGGCGACGTGATCAGCTCGATCATGGGTCAGGACTTCGGCGACCCCGCGATCGAGGCGGAGATGCGCCGCTACTTCGGGCTCGACATGCCCGTGTACGAGCAGTTCCTGAGGTGGCTCGGCGCCCTGGTCCAGGGCGACTTCGGCACCTCGATGCGCACCGGCCAGCCGGTGCTCGAAGAGATCATGCAGCGCCTTCCGTCCACGCTGCTGCTGGCCGTGTCGGCGCTGCTGGTCTCGATCCTCATCTCCATCCCGCTCGGCGTGCTCAGCGCCACCAAGCGCAACGGACTGCTGGACGCCACCACCCGGGTCGGCTCGCTGGTCGGGCTGTCGCTGCCGAACTTCTGGCTCGGCATCCTGCTGGTGTACGTCTTCTCGGTGTCGCTGGGCTGGCTGCCGTCCCAGGGCGCGGGTGAGGGTGAGGGCTTCTGGGGCACCCTGAAGCACCTCATCCTCCCCGCCGTGACGCTCGGCTCCAGCCTCGCCGCGATCAGCATGCGGATGACCCGCTCCAGCATGCTGGAGGTGCTCAACCAGGACTACGTACGCACCGCCCGGTCCAAGGGCCTCGGCGAGCGCGTGGTCATGACCCGGCACGCGCTGCGCAACTCGCTGATCCCGGTCGTGACGGTGCTGGGCATCCAGGCCGGCGCGCTGCTGGGCGGCACCGTCATCGTCGAGCAGGTGTTCGCCTGGCCGGGCCTGGGGACGATGGTCATCCGCGGCATCTCCCAGCGCGACTACCCGGTCGTCCAGGGCACCCTGCTCTTCCTGGCCTTCTTCTACGTCGTCGTCAACTTCCTCGTAGACCTCATCTACACCTACCTGGATCCGAGGTTGCGCAGTGGTCACTGACACCGCCCCCGACCGCCGCCCCGCCGAGGCGGCGTCCACTCGCCGGACCCCCCGCAGCCTGGAGTTGCTACGCCTGATCTGGCGCGACCGGGTGGGCGCCATCGGCCTGGTCATCGTGGTGCTGATGGTCGGCGCGGCGGCGCTGGCCCCGCTCATCGCCCCGTACGACCCGACCGCCATGTCCAACCAGCGGCTCGCCGCGCCCGGCGGCGACTTCCTGCTCGGCGCCGACGAGGCCGGCCGCGACCTGCTCAGCCGCGCCCTGTACGGCGCACGCACCTCGCTGACGGTCAGCCTGATCGTGGTGACCTGCGCGGGCGCGATCGGCGTCCTGCTCGGACTGCTCGCCGGCTTCTACCGGGGCTTCCTCGACGCGGTCATCACCCCGGCCACCGACATCATGTTCGCCTTCCCCACGCTGCTGCTCGCGCTGGCGGTCGTCGCCGCCCGGGGCCCCGGCACCGAGAACCTGATCCTGGCCCTGATCCTCGTGTTCATCCCGAGCTTCGCCCGGGTCGTACGCGGCACGGCGATGTCGGTGCGCCGCGAGCCGTACGTGGAGTCCGGCCAGGCGGTCGGGCTCACCAACGCCCGGCTGATCTTCAAGTACATCCTGCCCAACTCGGTCGCCCCGATCGCGGTGCAGTTCACCACGAGCCTGGCCACCGCCATCCTGGTCGAGGCGTCCCTGGGCTACCTCGGGCTCGGCGTGCAGCCGCCCCAGCCGTCCTGGGGGTCGATGCTCTCCAGCGGCAAGGCGTTCATGGAGATGTCGATCTGGCCGTCGGTCGTCCCCGGCGTCTGCATCATGATCGCGGTGCTGGGCTTCAACCTGCTGGGCGACACCCTCCGCGACGTGCTCGACCCGCGACTGCGCGGCCGTTCCAGCCGCTGACCCCTCGCACCCCCGGCAAGGAGCAACGTGGAAACCATCGACGAACACCTGGTTCGTCAACTGTCGGAATGGTCGGGGGGCGCCCCGGCGCAGCCGACCTGGAGTCCGGCGAGGAACGCCCGGGACCGCGCCCAGGCCGGCAGCCGGTGACCGTCGCGCAGGGCCTGCGCGGCGAGGCCGGTGCTGTTGGCGTTCGGTGTGCCGGCCGCATTGGCGAAGCCGCCGTCGGCACGCTGAACGGACACCAGCCAGCGCAGCCCGGCGGCGGCGTCGGCCGGACGGTCCGCGGCGCGCAGCGCCTGCGTCACGAGCGCGGTGGCGTCCACGTCGGACGTGCAGACC
>NZ_JAGPXV010000395.1:0-5580 GCF_018070405.1 Micromonospora sp. D75 | reverse complement strand
CGTACCCGTCGAGGGCCCGCGGACCGGCGGCGAGCGCGACGCCGAGCGCGACCGCGTCGCGCAGGCCGAGATTCATCCCCTGCCCGCCGGCCGGGCTGTGCACGGGCGCCGCGTCCCCGGCGAGCAGCACCGGCCCGCAGCGGTAGGTGCTCGCGATCCGGTGGTGGATCCGGAACCGGGACGACCAGTCCATCCCGGTGATCCGGTCCGGCCGGCGCGCCGGACCGCGCTCGTCGAGCAGCGCCTGGAAGTGGTGCGCCTGCGGGTCGCGCGGCGCGTCCGCCACCGCGGCGACCAGCCGCACCGTACCGTCGGGCAGCGGCGCCCAGACCAGCGGGCCCCGCCGGGACAGGAAGAGGCTCACCTGGTCGCGCGGCAACGCGCTGTCCACCCGGACGTCGGCGAGCAGGAACGACTCCCCGGGATCGGCCGGGCCGCCGAAGCCGATGCCGGCGAGTTCGCGGACCCGGCTGTGCATCCCGTCCGCGCCGACGACCCAGCGCGCCCGGACCGCGCGGCCGCCGTCGAAGCGCGCGAGAGCGCCGTCGCCGTCGAGGTCCAGGCCGGTCATCTCGTACGGCCGCAGCACGCGCCCGCCGAGCGCGGCGAGCCGGTCGGTGAGCACCGCCTCGGTCTCCGCCTGCGAGATCAGCAGCGCGTACGGGTAGCGCGACGGCAACCGGTCGAAGGGGACGGTGAGCAGCACCCGGTCCCGGTCGCGGACGCTGAACCGGGCCGATCGCAGCCCTCGGGCGGCCAGCGGCGCGGCGACAGCGATCCGGTCCAGCACTTCGAGGGTGCCGGCGTGCACGACGGCGGCGCGCGACGTGACGGGCGGCTCGGCGAGCCGGTCGACGACGGTCGCGGCAACCCCGTGCCCGGCCAGCGTCACGGCCACCGCCAGGCCGGTCGGCCCGGCGCCCACCACGAGGACGTCGGTGCGTTCGGGCAGCATCGCTCTCACCTCCGGCTCGGTCAACAACTGTTTGCCAACACATGTTGACTTCACTGTAGAACCAATGTCAACACGTGTTGGCCTACAGTCGTGGACGTGACCGAACCCGCCACCCGAACCCGCCGCTCGGACGCCACCCGGGCGGCCATCCTGCGCGCCGCCCGGGAACGCTTCGCCGCCGACGGCTACGACCGGGCCACCATCCGGGCCATCGCCGCCGACGCCCACATCGACCCGTCGATGGTGATGCGCTACTACGGCAGCAAGGAGGGACTCTTCGCCGCGGCGGCCGAGTTCGACCTGCGCCTGCCCGACCTGGCCGAGGTGCCGCCGGACCGGCTCGGCGAGACACTGACCCGGCACTTCGTACGCCGCTGGGAGGCGGACGGGACACTCGTCGCCCTGCTCCGGGCCGCCGCCACCAACCCCGGCGCGGCCGAACGGATGCGCGGCATCTTCGCCGGCCAGCTCGCCACCGCGGTGGCCCGGTCGAGCGCCGACCCGGCGACTGCCGAGCGGCGGGCCGGTCTGGTGGCCAGCCAGATCCTCGGACTGGCCCTCACCCGGTACGTCGTCCGGCTGCCACCCGTGGTGGACCTCGACCCGGAGGAACTGACCGCCTGGGTCGGCCCGACGATTCAGCGCTACCTGACCCAACCTTTGCCCCCGTCCCGCGCGTCTGGCCGGTGACGGAGGAGGAGCCGGATGGGGCGTGACTCGGACGACGGGCGGGCGGACTACCTCGCCTTCGTCGAGTCGCACCAGCACCGGCTGCTGCGCGCCGCGTACCTGATCTGCGGCAACCGGCACCAGGCCGAGGACCTGCTCCAGGACGCGCTGCTCAAGCTGGCGCTGCGCTGGCCGTCGGTGCGCGACGGCGACCCGGCCGCGTACGTGCGCGCCATCCTCTACCGCGACGCCGTGTCCTGGTGGCGACGCCGGCGGCGGGAGTGGCTCAGCGCGTACCCGCCGGAACGGCCGGACGAGGACGGCGACCCCGCGTTGCGGCTCACCGTGCGCGCCGCGCTGGACCGGCTCGAACAGGTGGCCGTCGAGCTGCTGCCGGCCTGGCTCCCGGAAGCCGCGCACGGCGTCCGCCCGGATACCTCCGGGCTCGCGGCCGTGCGGGCCGCGGCCGCCGCTCTCGCCCGCCGGGACCGCTACCCGGGTTCCTTCCTGACCGACCTGGCCGTCTTCGCGGTGACCGGGCGACGCCCCGCCACCAGGGCGCTCCCGCTACGCGCCACGGCGTCCGCGCTGGCGCGTCTCGTCGCCGCCGCGTTCGGCCGGCGGAAGGTGGTGCTGCTCGTCGGGCCGGTCGACGACGCCGCCGTGATCGCGGCCGGTGCCGCGTGGCTCGTGCAGCACGGCGGCCCGGCGGTCTGGCTGGCCGGAGCGGGTACGGCCGGACTGGACGGGCTGCCGGTGTTCCGCGTCGCACCCGCGACGGTGCCCGCCGGGCACGCTCCGGTGGCGGGCCGGCCGCATCCGGGCAGCGACGCGGAGAAGCTGCTGGAGGCGGCGCTCGCGGCTCAGAGCTGGGCAGCCGGACGGAGATGGAACCAGAGCTACCAGTCGCACCGCCTTTCCGCGCCGGTGCGACTGGATCTAGTGTGGCCGGACGAGCGGTGCGTGGTGGAGATCGACGGCCCGGAGCACTGCCGCCCGGTCCGCTTCGAGGCCGACCGGCAACGCGACGTCCAACTGCAACTGGACGGCTATGCCGTCCTGCGCTTCACCAACGCCCGAGTAGTTCACGACGTCGGCACAGTGGTCACGCAGATCGGCACCTATCTGCGGGCACGTCGCCGAGACCTGGCGGAAGGACGGCACCATGGCCGGCGATGACCTGACCGCATCCGAGAGCGCGATCCTCGTCGTGCTCATGGCCGAGGCGCGGGAGGTGCTGAGCACCGAGCTGCGGGACCGCTACGGCCTGGTCGTACGCAAGCCGCAGCGCGACAAGCTCACCCGCCTGCACTACGTGGCCAGCCGCAAGAGCGGGCCGACATACGCCCTGCAACTGGACGACAAGGGCTGGGTCCGGATGCAGAGCGACCTCGACTTCACGCTGCGGGGCGCGAGCGCGCTCGGCGCCGCCCTCACCGCGTTGCAGGCGCACCTGCGCGACCGGGTCCTGGGGCGCAGCGGCTGCGCGACGCTCGCCGAACTCTTCGCGCTCACCGACGTGCGCGCGCCGGCCGCCGAGCCGTCCGGATCGCTGACCGCGCGTGTGGTCAGCGCGTACCGGGCGCTCGCCGACGAGCCCGGCGCCTGGGTGAGCCTGCGCCGGCTGCGGCCGTTCCTCGCCGACGTGCCCACCGACCACGAGGTCGACCAGGCGCTGCGCCGGCTCAGCCCGCAGGTGGTGGTCGCCCCGGTGCGCTCCGGCGGCGGCGCGCTGCGGATCTTCGTCGACGTCACCGCCGGGGTGAGCGCGTACTCCGACCGCCCGGCGGGCAGCCCGCACGCGGTGATCCAGCTCAGCTCCGGCTCCACCGGGCCGTCCAAGGTGATCGGCCGCACCGCCGCCGACCTGGTCGGCGAGGTGCGCCGCTACACCCGCATCGACGGCGTCGCGCTGCCCGGCGAGCGGATCATCCTGCTGCCCAGCATGGTGCACGTGCTCGGCCTGGTCGGCGGCCTGCTCTACGGGCTGCACGCGGGCGTCGAGCTGTGCCCGCCGGAACGGCTCAGCGGCGACGCGATCCTCGCCGCCGTGGCCGCCCAGGACACCCCGGCCACTGTGCTCGGCGTGCCGTTCCACATCGGGCTGCTCGCCTCCACCACACCGGCCGGGCCGCTGCCGCAGCTCAAACGCATGACCACCGGCGGCGAGCTGGTGAGCGCCGCCGTGGCCAATGCCTTCACCGACCGCTACGGCGTGCCGCTGGGCAACATGTACGGGATGACCGAGGTCGGCGTCATCGGCACCGACCTGTACGGGCGGCACCGCCCCGCCATCGCGCCCGCCCCCGGCATCGAGGTGCGCGAGCGTGACGGCGAACTGTGGGTCAGCTGCCCCGCCAACCCGTACGTCGGACTGGCCGACCCGACCCGGTGGGCCGACGGCTGGCTGCACACCCGCGACGCCGGGGTGGTCGACCCGGACACCGGCCTGGTCACCATCAAGGGCCGGCTGGACTCGCAGGTGTCGGTGGGCGGCCTGAAGGTCGACCTGACCGAGGTGGAGGCCACAGTGGCCGGGCTGCCCGGCGTCGTCGCCGCGGTGGTGGTCTGGGACGACGGCATCACCGCGTACGTCCAGGCCGACGGCTCGCTGACCGAGGAGACGCTGGACAAGCTGATCGCCGAGCGGCTGGCCGGCTTCAAGCGTCCCCGCACGCTGCGGCTGCTCGACCAGATGCCCCGCACCACCACCGGAAAGCTGGTCCGGTCGGTCCCGGCGCTGCGGGACGCGGCGTCGTGACCGGACCGCTGTACGAGCCGCGCAACCGCCGGACTCCCGCCGGACGTCCGATCCACCCCGATTCCCGACCCGCCCCGGCCGAGCGGCGCGCCACCCGCGCGTCCGAGCCGGCCGGTCCACACGCACACGGTGTCCCGACCGGGCACCGTCAGCCGGTACACGGAGAAGAGGTCTGAACCCATGCGAGACCAGGTCCGCACTTTCGTCGTCGAACAGCTCGCCGACATGAACTACGACGTGGACGAGCTCGACGACGACACCACGCTCGGCCCCTCCGGCGTCGACCTGGAGTCGCTGGCCCTGGCCGACCTCGCGGTCCGCGTCGAGGACCGGTACGGCGTGAAGTTCGCCGACGACGAGTCGGAGAAGCTGGCGCTGATGACGGTCGGCGAGTTCACCACGATGGTCGCCGACCGGGTGGCCGCGAACAGCGACAAGTCCTGATGTCCGGTCAGCCCGACCTGGGGCGAGCTGACCTGGTGAGCATGCTCGCCGAACTGACCGCGAAACCCGCCGACCAGGTGCCGGACCGGCTCGGCTCGATGGAGCTGGCCTGGCTGGTGCACATGGTCGAGCAGCGCCACGACCGCCGGCTGGACCTGAGCGACGACGAACTCGCCGGCATCCGCACCGTCGACGACGCGCTCGCGGTGTTCCGCGGCGCGCTGACCGCTCCCGCAGATGGCTGAGCGGGAAACCGTACGGATCACCGGCACGTACGCGCTCAGCGCCCTCGGCAGGGGCGCGGACGCGCTGCTGGCCGGGGTGCTCACCGGCGCCCCGGCGTTCGGACCGGTGCGCCGTTTCGACACCACCGGCCGCCGGGTCACGGTGGCGGCCACAGCGCCGGACGTCGGCACGCTCGCCGACGAGCTGGCCGACGCGATCGACGCCGCCGCCGGGGCCGCCGGGCTGGACCGGGCCGGGCGCGCCGGGTCGGCGCTGTTCCTGGCCACCCACGGCGGGCCGCACTCGCTGCCCGTACCGCAGGGGCGGGACGCGCCGACGGTGCCGGCGCTGGCCGGTCACCTGGCCGCGCGGTGCGGACTCGGCGGGCGGACCCGGATCTACACCACGGCCTGCGTGTCGGCGAGCAGCGCGGTCGCCGACGCCGCCGCGCTGATCCGCCGGGGCGACCTGGAGCGTGTCGTGGTCGCGGCCGGTTACCTGGTCGAACCGGACCAGTACGCGCTGT
>NZ_JAGPXV010000394.1:0-5602 GCF_018070405.1 Micromonospora sp. D75 | reverse complement strand
AGGCGCTGGGGCCGGTGCCGGCCGGGGTCCGCCTGGCCGACGGGCCGCTGGCGATGCGGCTGGTGCTGCCGACCTGCGCCGCGCTGGTGCAGCAGGGCGGGGCCGGCACCACCATGACCGCGCTCGCGTACGGCGTGCCGCAGCTCGTCCTGCCGCAGGTCAGCGACCAGCACTTCAACGGTGAACGGCTGGCGGCCACCGGCGCGGGCGCCTGGCTGACCCGCGAGCAGGCCACCGCCGCCGCGGTGCGGGACCTCGTCCGCGAGCTGATCGCCGACGGCCCGTGGCGGCGCGCGGCGGCGCTGATGCGCGACCGGGTCCACGCCATGCCCGCCCCCGCCGACCTGGTGCCGACGCTCGCCGCCCTGGCCCGGGGCGGCCCGATCTGAGGAGTCGCAGATGACGCAGGACCCACCGGCCATCCCGTACCCGCTCGCGCCGGCTCCGACGATCTACCACCCGTCGCCGGACTACACCCGGATGCGCGAGACGTGCCCGGTGGCCCGGGTCGAGCTGCCCGACGGGGCGTGCGCGTACCTGGCCACCCGGCACGCCGACGTGCGCCGTGTCTTCACCGACCAGCGGTTCAGCCGGGCCGCCGCGGCCGGCCCGAACCGCCCGACCCGGGAGCTGGGCTCGCTCGCCGAGGACTCGTTGATCGGGATGGACCCGCCCCGGCACACCACGATGCGCCGGGCCGTGTCGCACGCGTTCACCGTCCGCCGGGTGGAGGAGCTGCGCCCGAGGGTCGCGGCGCTCGTCGACGCCATGATCGACGACCTGGTGGCCGCGGGTCCGCCCGCCGACCTGATCACGCACGTCTCCGGCCCGCTGCCGATCTCCGTGATCAGCACGCTGTTCGGCATCCCCGAGCGGGACCGGGAGCGGGTACGTCAGTGGTCGGACGCGCTCGTCGGCGACTGGGACGCCGACCCGGAGGCGCCCCGGGCCGCGCTGGAGGCGTTCCGCGAGCTGATCGAGCAGCGGCGCCGCGAGCCCGGCGACGACCTGATGAGCGCGCTCATCGCGGTCTGGGACGAGCACGACGACCTCACCGAGCGGGAGCTGGTCTCGGTCACCGCCGGCATCTTCGTCGGCGGGCACGAGACCACCACCAACCAGCTCAACCTGTTCCTGCTCGTACTGGCCCGCCACCCCGAGCAACTGGCCGCGCTGCGCGGCGACGACCCGGTCGCGGTGGCCCGGGCGGTCGAGGAGCTGTCCCGCTTCATTCAGCTCGGCGACAACGGGGTGCTACTGCCCCGCGTCACGACCGAGGAGGTGGAGCTGGGTGGCGTACGCCTGCCGGCCGGCGCCGCGGTGCTGCCGGCGATCGCGTCGGCGAACCGGGACGCCACCGTGTTCCCGGGCGCGGACACGCTCGACCTGACCCGCGCGCACAACCCGCACCTGGCCTTCGGCGCCGGCCCGCACCACTGCCTCGGCGCGGCGCTGGCCCGGATGGAGCTGCAGGAGGCGCTCGGCGGCCTGCTGCGCCGGCTGCCCGGGCTGCGGCTCGCGGTCGACGAGTCGCAGCTGCGGTTCCGGCCTGGTCTGGTGGTGCGCAGCCTGGAGTCGCTGCCGGTGACCTGGGACGCGTGACCGGCGCTGTGACCGGTCAGCCGCCCGCCGATCCCGGGACCACCCGGGTCGGGGCGGCGGGGTCGAGAGCCGCCTCCACCGCCACCTCCTCCACGCCGCGCAGCAGCCGTTCCGCCTGCTCCTCGGTGAAGCAGCCGAAGTCGAAGATGACCTGGAGGTAGACCGTCTCCGGCTGGTCCTCGACGGTGATGAACACCTGCTCGGGCAGGTGGTCCAGCGGGCCGTCCCAGACCAGGAACGTCTCGTCGGCGCGGCGGCGGATCCGCTCGACGGTCACCGGGTCGTCGTGCAGCCCGACGTCGGCCGCCTGCCGCGTGGTCACCCGCCGGTCGTTGATCCGGCAGCTGATCCGGGCCGGGTATCCGCGTTCGGTGTCCAGCCGGTCGGAGACCTCCGCGAGCTGCGCCGGGTCGTAGTAGGCGTACTTCCCGGCCGACACCGCGGCCCGGCGGGCACGCGTCACCACCTCGTCCACAGTGGTGTCGGCGGTGTCGACGCGCAGCACGCCGTTCTGGCTCAGCGGGGCGATGGCCTCGGCGAAGCCCGGCCGGAACCGGTTGCCGACGATGAGCTTGGCGGTGAGCGGACTGACGCCGGTGGCCCGGCCGATCGCGACCGCGATGACGGCCAGCAGCACGCGCGAGGTGTCGGTGCGGGTCCGCGCCGCGATGGCCCGCACCGCCAGGTACGCCGCCGGTGAGCTGAACCGGCCGTGCCAGTACCGGTGCCCCCGGCGCCCACCGGCGGCCGGCTCGCCGAACGTCAGCGGCGGGATGTCCCGCAGGTGCTCCGCCCAGTGCCGCACGGCCCGGTCGCTGACCCGGCGCAGCGGCGGCGTCTCCTCCCGCCGGCCCAGGTCGAGGATCTGCACGGTACGCGGGTCGGCGACCCGGCGGACCGGGCGGCCGGCGAGGCCCAGATCGGCCAGGAGCAGCGACGTGGCGGTGCCGTCGACCACGAGGTGGTCGATGGTGAGCACCCGGTGCACCAGGACGCCCCGGTGCCGGATCACCGCCATCTTCACCGACCAGTCGCGGTAGAGATCGTAGTGGCTCAGCAGGCGGGCGTGGCCCAGGTCGTAGGCGAACGTGGCCACGTCGGCCGGGTCGGCGTCGTCGGGCACGTCCACCACGTCCAGGACCGTCTCGCCGGTGGCCGACACGACCTGGCACGGACCGCCGTCGCCCTCGCCCAGCCGCATCCGCAGCGCCGGGTGCCGGGCCATCAGCGCGGCGAACTCGGCCGCCACCTGCTCGACCGTGACGCCCGGCGGCACCGGGTGGGCGCCGCTGACGTTGTGCGTCCAGCCGGTCTCCCGCATGTCCTGCATGATGGCCTTCTGCCCCCAGGTCAGGGGCGCGACGCCGGCGCCCGGCCCGGCGAACGCGACGGGAACGTGGGCCTGGACCGTCTGCGCGAACACCGGTCAATGAGAGCAACGCACATCGGTGTGTGTCAACGCGACGGCGCACCGTTACGCTGCCGTCCATGCGGGACACCGTACGGGTCTGGGTGCTTGCGGCCGGGGCGCCGCCGGACGTGCTGGCCCGGTACCGGGCGGTGCTCGACCCGGCCGAGCGGGCCCGGGCCGCGCGGCTCGCCGCCGACGGGCTGCGGGACCGGTTCACGGTGGCGCACGGCGCGCTGCGCGTGCTGGCCGGGCGGGCCACGGGCGCGCCACCGGCGGCGCTGACCTGGCGCCGCGGCCGGTACGGCAAACCGGCGCTGACCGGGCCGTGGCGCGGCCTGCACACCAGCCTGTCCTACTCCGGCGATCTGGTCGCGGTGGCGCTCAGCGACGGCCGCCCGGTCGGGGTGGACATCCAGCACGTCGTGCCGGGCGGGGACCCGGTGCCGGCGTCCGCGCGCTTCTTCCACCCCCGGGAGGCGCGGCACGTCGCCGCCGGCCCCGACCAGGCCGCCCGGGCGCGGCGGTTCGTGCGGCTGTGGGCCCGCAAGGAGGCGGCCGTCAAGGCGGCCGGGGGCCGGCTGTGGCCCAACCTCGGGATGCCGGTGGACCGGGCCGACGTGGTCGAGTGCGCCGACCCGGCCGGCCGGCACCGGCTCGCCGACCTGGTCGCGCCACGGGGGTACGCGGTGGCGGTGGCGCTGGCCGGCGACGAGCCGTACGCCGTCGAGTGTCGCACCGACCTCGGTGACTGCCCGTGACCACCATCGCACCCGTTGACACTCACCGATCTCCCCTGCTCTGATGACTCCATGCTGGAGCGCGTGATCGACCCGTGGGAGCCCCGGTGCTAGAACACGACGCGCCGCCCCGGGACCAGGTCGTGGACCGCCTGACCGTGCTGCTGACCCGCATGCTGCGGCCGGACGCGCCGGTCACCGAGCAGACCCAGCTGATGGACGAGCTCGGCCTCAGCTCCTCGCTCGGCCTGGAGTTGCTGCTGGCGCTGGAGGACGAGCTGGAGATCCAGATCGACGTCGAGGAGCTGGACGAGGACCGGATGGCGACGCTCGGGGACCTGGCCGACTACATCACCGCCAACTCCACCGCGCGCTGAGCATGCCCACAGCGGACCGGCCCAGCCTGAGCGTGGTGGTGCCCGCGCACGAGAACCCGTCCGCGCTCGACACCACGCTGCGCTCGCTGACCCGGCAGACGCTGCCGGCCGCCGACTTCGAGGTCGTCGTCGGCGACGACGGGTCGGCCGTCGCGCTGGGCCCGGTGGTGGACGCGTACCGGGGCCGGCTGCGGATCGAGTACGTGCGCAGCGACCGGAACCGGGGGCGCAGCGCCAACCGCAACGCGGCGGCGGCCCGGGCCCGCGCGGCCACGCTGATGTTCCTGGACGCCGACACGGTGGCGCATCCCACGCTGCTCAAGCGGCACCGCGACTTCCACGCCGGGCGCGCCGGCCGGCCCGGGGTGCTGCTCGGCCAGCGGTACGACCTGGACTGGGCCGGCGCGGACGCGCTGCGCCGCGGCGAGCCGGTCGTGCCGGCGATGCTGGACGCCGAGCGCGGCGACCCGCGGCTGGAGGACATCGCCCTCCCGCAGCGGATGGGCGACTTCCCGAGCGCGCCCTGGGTGCTGGGCCTGACCCACAACGCGTCGGTGGACCACGAGTCGTTCCGGCGGGTCGGTGGCTTCGACGAGGCGATGGTCAAGTGGGGCTTCGAGGACCTGGAGTTCTTCTACCGGGTGTTCCACCTGCACGGCGCCCCGCCGGAGCTGTTCCGGCTGGACGTCGACGCGCTCTCCTACCACCTCCCGCACTTCCGCAAGACGTCCAACGGGATCGCCTCGATGGACAACATGAAGTACCTGCTGCGCAAGCACCTGCGCTACGACGTCGAGGTGCTGTACGGGATCAACACGTTCGGCCGGCACCTGGGCCGGATCCGGCTCTACGGCGCGGCCATCGAGGCGTACCGCTCCGGTGGGCTGGGCCGGCCGGACGTGCTGCCCGGGTCGCTCGGCGACGAGCTGGCCACGAGCGCCGCGCTGGTCGTCGGCAACGGCGTGTCCGCGCTCGACCTGGGCCCCGGGTCGCACACGTTCGACCACGACGCGCCGGTCGGCGGGACGAACTCCCACCTGCTCGGCACCGTGCTCCAGCAGTTCAAGGCCGGCGCGCTGGACGTGATCGTCAACGTCGACATGTGGCGCTGCCTGCTCCCCGAGGACCTGCCGGCGTTCCTCACCCGGGGGCTGCTCAAGGCCGACCGGATCGAGCTGGTCGCCACCCGTACCGGCCTGGACCAGCGCGCTCTGCTGCCGGTGCCGCTCGTCGCCGACCTGGACTACGTGGCCGACATGCTGCGCCCGCACTTCAGCGTCGCCGTCGCCGCGTACGACGCGGCCAGGGTGATCACGCTCCGCTGACCCGCCGCTCAGGCGGGCCGCGCCAGGACGAGGCTGACGTTGTGGCCGCCGAAGCCGAACGAGTTCGACAGCACCGCGTCCACCGTCGTCGCGCGTGCCCGCCCACGGATGTGGTCGACCTCGCCGTCGCGCTCCGGCTCGTCCAGGTTG
>NZ_JAGPXV010000393.1:0-5604 GCF_018070405.1 Micromonospora sp. D75 | reverse complement strand
GTGCTGGCCCCGGCCGGGGCGGTCGAGCAGGTGAGCGCGGAGTCCGAGGCGCTCGGCTGGTTCCCGCCGGACCGGCTGCCCGAGCCGCTCGCCCACGCGACGGCCCAGCTGGTGCCACCGGCGCTCGCCGTGCTGGCCCGTCGCGCCGCCCGCTGACCGGAAGCGGGCGGCCGCACCGGCCGGATCAGACCAGGCCCTCCTCGCCGCGTTCCTTCAGCTCGTCCACGACCTTCTTCACGTCCTGCGCGCGGTCACGCGGGCAGACCAGCAGCGCGTCCGGGGTGTCCACCACGATCAGGTCGTGCACCCCCACGGTGGCGACGAGCCGGCCGGAGTGCGACACCACGACCGTGCCGGTGGTGTCGTGCAGCAGCACGCCCGGCTTGGCGTCGCCGCCCAGCACCACGTTGCCGGCGCCGTCGGCCGGCAGCACCTCGCCGAGCGTGTGGAAGTCACCGACGTCGTTCCAGCCGAAGTCACCCGGCACGGTGCCCACCCGGCCCGCCGTCGCCGCGCCCTCCATCACCGCGTAGTCGACCGAGATCCGGGGCAGCGTCGGCCAGACCCGGCCCAGCACGTCGTCCTGCTCCGGGGTGCCCCACGCCGCCGCGATGGCGGTGATCCCGGCGTGCAGCTCCGGCTCCTGGCGGGCCAGCTCGGCGAGGAAGACGTCCACCCGCCAGACGAACATGCTGGCGTTCCAGAGGTGCCGGCCGGAGTTGACGTAGACCTCGGCCACCTCGGCGGCCGGCTTCTCCTTGAACTCGCGTACCGGGCGCAGCGTGCCGTCCCCCACCGGGTCGCCGGTCTCCAGGTAGCCGTAGCCGGTCTCCGGGCGGGTCGGGGTGATGCCCACCGTCATCAGCAGCCCCTGCTCCGCTCCGCGGATGGCCTGCCGTACCACCTCGGCCAGCCGGGCCGGGTCGCCGATCAGGTGATCGGCGGCGAACGAGCCCATCACCGCGTCCGGCGTACGCGCGGCGATCACCGCGGCGGCCAGCGCGATCGCCGCGCAGGAGTCGCGGGGCGACGGCTCGACCAGGATGTTCTCCTCCGGCACGCCGGCCAACTGCCGGGCCACCGCCGCGGCGTGCGCGGCCCCGGTGACCACGAGCGTGCGCTCCGGCGTGGTCAACGGCGACAACCGGTCGACAGTGGCCTGCAGGAGCGAGGCCGGCGTGCCGGTCAGCGGGTGGAGGAATTTGGGATGGCCGGCACGGGACAGCGGCCACAACCGTGTGCCACTGCCACCCGCCGGGATGACGGCGTAGAACATCAGCACATCATGCCCGAAGCGGGCGAGTCGTCACGGTCGGTCGGCCGGGGCCGGCCCGCCGGCCCTCAGGACCGGGCCCGTCGCCAGGCCGCGATGTGCACGTCCGCGCTGGACTCCCAGGTGAACTCCTTGGCCCGGTCGAACCCGGCCTTTGCCAGCGAGAGCCGCCGCGGCTCGTCGTCCAGCAGAGCGGCCAGGTCGGCGGCGATCTGGTCCGGGTCCTCACTGGTGTACGCCACCGCGTCGCCGCCCACCTCGGGCAGGGACAGGCGCGGCGTGGTGAGCACCGGGGCCGCGCACGCCATCGCCTCCAGGATCGGCAGGCCGAAGCCCTCGCCGTAGGAGGGGTAGGCGGCCACGAGCGCGCCACCGAGGAAGCCGGGCAGATCGGCGTAACGCAGGTAGCCCGGGCGCAGCAGCCGCAGGTGCGACGGCACCTCGGCCACCGCGCGGTCGATGTCGTCGTCGTGCCCCTGCCCGCCCGCGACCACGAGCGCCGGCGGGTTCGGCCGGTCGGCCACCGCCCGCGCCCAGCCGCGGATCAGGTTGGGTACGTTCTTGCGCGGCTCCTTGGCCCCGAGGAACGCGACGTAGCTGCTGTCGCCCAGCCCCAGGCGGGCCCGCACGCGCGCCTTCTCCTCGTCGCCGGGCGCGTGGAAGGCGTCCTGGTCGACGCCGTGATAGGCGACGTCGATCCGGGTCGGGTCGGCGTCCAGCAGCCGGATCAGCTCGTCCCGGGTGGCCTTGCTCGGCACGATCACCCGGCCGGCCCGCCGCAGCGAGGTCTTGATGGCGCTGCGGAAGAACGTCCGGCGCGACTTGTCGTAGTGCTCCGGCTCGGTGAAGAACGTCGCGTCGTGCACGGTGACCGTCACCGGGCATCCGGCCCGCAGCGGACAGGTGTAGAAGGGCGAGTGCAGCACCTCCGCGCCCACCTGCTGGGCCAGCAGCGGCAGGCCGGTCTGCTCCCAGGCCAGCCGCGCCGGCCGGTGCGCCACCGCCGCCGGGGCGGGGATCACCTCGGCGCCCGGCAGCATCCGGGTGTAGCGCTCCAGGTCGGTACGGAGGCTCACCACCGCCAGGTCGACGCCGGTGCCGCAGACCCGGCCCAGCGCGCCGAGCAGTCCGTCGACGTATCTACCGACGCCGCCACGGTCGGCGGGGACACTCGTGGCGTCGATGAGAACGCGGGGCGGGCGACCGGCGGTCACGGGGCGGCTCCTCAGATGGCGCAGTTGTGGGGAAGAACACTGTCGGCAAGCGTACGCCGCGCCGGGCGAACAACGCTGACCGCGACCCGACGGTACGCCGACTTGACGTTGTCATCGAGTACGCACGCGGGGCGCGTATCGTTCGCGCCGATGGCCGACAACATTGCCCGGGTGTTCGCCGACGCGATCGCGCCGGACCCCACCCGACCGCTGCTGACCTGGTACGACGACGCCACCGGCGAGCGCACCGAACTCTCCGGCGCGACGCTTGCGAACTGGGTGGCGAAGACCGCGAACCTGCTCACCGACGAGATCGGCGCCGCGCCGGGCGACCCGGTCGGCGTGTTGCTGCCGCCGCACTGGCAGACCGCCGCCGTGCTGCTCGGCTGCTGGTCGGCGAAACTGACGGTGACCGACGCGCCGGGGCCGGTGGAGGTGCTGTTCGTGGCCGCCGACCGGGTGGACGAGGCGGCCGGGTGGCCGGCCGGCGAGCGGTACGCGCTGGCGCTCGACCCGTTCGCGCTGCCGATGCGGCAGGTGCCCGCCGGCTACGCCGACTTCGTGACGGCGGTACGCGGACACGGCGACCACTTCACGCCGTACCCCGAGGGTGGCGAGGGGGACGCGGCGCTGCTGGCCCGCGCGCAGGCCCGCGCCACCGAGCTGGGCCTGACCCAGGGCGACCGCCTCCTGGTAGACGTGACCACCCACCCCGACCCGGTCGACTGGCTGCTCACCCCGCTCACGGCAGGAGCCAGCGTGGTCGCGTGCGCCCACCCCGACCCGACCCGCCTGGCTTCCCGCGCCGAAACCGAGAAGACCACCCACACCCTGCCCTGACCCTCGCCCCTCCCCCGTTGATCTTGCAGTTTCGGCCCTCGGGGCGGGTGATTCGCCCCGTTCGCCGGGGCAGAAAGTGCAAGATCAACGGGCAGGTCGGCGGGGACGGCGGGATCAGCGAGGCGAGACGGGGCTGTCGGTGGTGGACCGGCGCTGGGCCAGGGCGGCGAACGCCGTCAGGGACTCGGGGTTGGCCAGGGCGCCCTTGGCCGCCGCGCTGTCCACCGGGGTACCCGTGAGGATCTTCTTGACCGGGACCTCCAGCTTCTTGGCGCTCAACGTTCTCGGCACGGCCCGGACCTGGTGGATCTCGTCCGGCACGTGCCGCGGCGACAGCGCGGTACGCAGCTCCCGGCAGATCTTCTTACGCATGTCGTCGTCGAGTTCCAGGCCCTCGGCGAGCACCACGAACAGCAGCAGCTCACCCGCGCCGCCCTCGTCGTCCTCCAGGTGCACGACCACCGAGTCGACCACCTCGTCCAGCCCTTCGACCACGGAGTAGAACTCGGCCGTGCCGAGCCGCACCCCGCCCCGGTTGAGCGTGGCGTCGGACCGGCCGGTGATCACGCACCCGCCGCGCTCGTTCACGGTGATCCAGTCGCCGTGCCGCCACACCCCGGGATAGACCTCGAAGTACGCCTCCCGGTAGCGCGCGCCGTCCCTGTCGTTCCAGAACCCGACCGGCATGCTCGGCATCGGCTCGGTGATCACCAGCTCGCCGAGCTGCCCGATCACCGCGCTGCCGTCGGCCGAGCGGGCCTCCACCTTCGCGCCCAGCGCCCGGCAGGCGATCTCCCCCGCGTACACAGGCAGCAGCGGCACGCCGCCGACGAACCCGGTGCACACATCAGTGCCGCCGGACAGCGACTGGAGCTGGAGGCGGTCGCTGACGTTCTCGTACACCCAGGTGAAGCCCTCGGCCGGCAGCGGCGCGCCGGTCGAGCCGAGGCCGCGCACCGCGGACAGGTCGGCGACCTCGCGCGGCACCAGGCCGGCCTTGCGGCAGGCCAGCAGGAACGGCGCGGACGTGCCGAAGTACGTGGTGCCGGTGTCGGCGGCCAGCCGCCACAGCGCGCCCAGGTCGGGGTGACCCGGGTTGCCGTCGAACAGCACGATCGCCGCGCCCACCGCCGGGCCGGAGACCAGGAAGTTCCACATCATCCAGCCGGTCGTGGTGAACCACAGGAACCGGTCGGACGGACCCAGGTCGTGGTGCAGCGCCAGCATCTTGAGGTGTTCCAGCAGGATGCCGCCGTGGCCGTGCACGATCGGCTTGGGCAGGCCGGTGGTGCCGGAGGAGTAGAGCACGTAGAGCGGGTGGTCGAACGCCACCGGCGTGAACGTCAACGGCTCGTCGGTCGGCGCCGCCAGCTCCGTCCACGGCAGCGCGCCGTCGGGGGCCGGGCCGTCCGGATCGAGGTACGCGATGGCGACCGTGTGCCGCAGCGACGGCAGCGCGGCCCGGATCGCGGCCACCTCGGCGCGCCTGTCCACAGGCTTGTCGCCGTACCGGTAGCCGTCCACTGCCACCAGCACCGTCGGTTCGATCTGCTGCCAGCGGTCGGTGACGCTGCGGGTGCCGAACTCGGGCGCGCAGGAGGAGAAGATCGCGCCCAGGCTGGCGGTGGCGAGCAGCAGGACGTACGTCTCCGGGATGTTCGGCGCGTACGCGGCCACCCGGTCGCCCGCACCCACGCCGAGGCGGCGCAGCCCGGCCGCCACCCGGCGGACCCGCTCGCGCAGCTCGGCGGCGGTGAGCGTCTCCGGGGCACGGGTCTGCCCGTGCGCGATCACCGCCGGGTCGTCGTCGCCCAGCCCCGGCATGCGCAGCACGTTCTCGGCGTAGTTGAGCGTCGCGCCGGGGAACCAGCGGGCGCCGGGCATGGCCCGGTCGGTCAGCGTCGCCGTCGGCGGGGTGTGCGCGACCACGTCGAACCAGTCCCAGATCGAGCGCCAGAACGCCTCCAGGTCGGTCACCGACCACTGCCACAGCGCGTCGTAGTCGGCGAACTCCAGCCCGCGGTGCTCGGCCAGCCAGCGCAGGTAGTCACCGATCCGGGACCGCTCCCGCACGTCCGCCGGCGGCGTCCACAGCACGTCAGCCACTGATCCACCCTCCCTGAGGCCCTGCCACGACGGTGTGCCGGGCCGTGGCGCCATCTTGCCCTACCTCGTGCCGCCATTGTCCGCGCCGGGCACGGCGCACGGGGCGTGGCCCGCCCACACCCCGCACCCCCACCCCATGTGGCCCTTCCTTACACCTCAGCCGGCGCGGAC